>JAFOHW010000056.1 GCA_017421685.1 Candidatus Saccharimonadota bacterium
TCTAATTTCTAATTCTCTCATAAAACCAGGAGCTTCCGTTGTCGACGCCGGAACTTCTAGCGAAAACGGAATCATAAAAGGCGACCTCGCCGAAGAGGTCTACGCCCGCTCCGACCTCTCCGCTATTACCCCCAAAATCGGTGGCGTCGGCCCCCTGACTATCTCCTGTCTCTTTGACCACGTAATCCAGGCCACAAAAAGAGGCGCTAAGTTCTAAAGAACCTAGCGCCAAAGCAAGTAGGACAAATGAAGGCTACTCGATAACGACCACGTCTCCTCCTCTTATCCAATAAACCCCAGGAGAAACATCAGAAAAATCGTAAACCGCATACCCTTCTCTTGTCAACTCTCCCTCCAGATCATATTTACTGCCCATTCTTTCGCAGTTATACCACGCAGAGTTCGCTACGACCTCAATCTCGTAATATTGCGTCCCCTCATACCAAGTAAGAAGGTAGGTCTCATTGTACTCTAATCCTCCGAAACCATCGGAAGCCTGATTCCCATCGAGATCGCAAACACAAACCCTTCCTATCTCATCGCGCGTAAATTCGACATAATCACCAGGAGTAACCCCAGTATAAATCCTCCAACCAGTGGTAGTAGAACCGCCACCAAGTTCGCTCGGAACCTGACTTTGATGCACGCAAAGACCATAGCTATGAAACTCAACATCATAGAGCTCAAGAGTAGGGACATGATCAGACGCATATCCAATAATCATGTCGTCCCTACTTATGACAGGAACGACAACATCGCCAATCGATATACACCAAAACCCCTTCCCTCTATCTTTGTCAAGCGTAGCATAAAAACACTGATAAACGCCATTATCAATAAGGGTATCACTCGTTCCCGCACTATAGGTCGCCGGATTAGTACTGCCGTTAATAGGTACACCAGTAATGGAGTACATCGTGCCATCTCGAACCAAACATATGCAGCCACCAGTGGATCTTACCCCTTCCTCGGTAGTAAAAAACATCGCCAATTCATCCTCGGGAGGACTCTGTTCTGGGGTCTCAAGGACCTCCTCTACGACCTCCTCTTCCGGAGCCTCCTCGACAGGCTCCTCCGGAATCGTCTCGCTCGACTCCTCCGTCTCGACAGGGACAGGCTCTTCCTCCACCGCAGTGGAGTTTCCCTGGGCACACCCAGTGATAAGAACCAAACTCAAGGCCAACACGATTCCTAGCAAAACCCTCAGATTTTTCATTTCGATCTCCTTCACTCTCGAAGTTGCCAAAAAAACTACTTGCTTTTAAGTTCCAAAAGGCCAAAATCAGCCTTTATATCACAATTGTAACACATTATGCTAATTAAGTCAAACTAATCGACGTATTCTCTATATCGCCTGTCGACCAGAAGTAACCCTAGCCCTATTAATAAGTCTTCTAGCTTCAGGGTCTAATTTGTTTCTTAAGTCAATGTTCGTAGCAAGGTCGTCAGAAGCGGTTATCAAAGCCGTCCTGCTCCCAGTATTAAGAAGTCTCCCCACAGTAGAAGAGTTCAAATTCGCTAATTGTTCTCCGCTCAAAGCAACGTCATTTCTATGTCCAAGCATATCATTTACCTCATTTATTGCGCTTTGCTCAGTTAATTGTGAAGCAGCCTGGACTAGTTGAGCAGTGCTCATCACATGACTACCATTCGCTTTGATTTCCGCCAATGCCTTGTCATCTAGCCCATTCACGAAATCTGCCCCCTTAGATTTAGCATATTCACTTAACGTATTCGCACCAGTTCCACCCACAAAAGTATTATAATCAACTCCACGACCTTTCTTCCCATAAGCTTTTAAAATTTTATTATTCGAACCAGCAAGAGTACTCATGACGCCAGTCATATTGCTTACATTGTTAGTCCTAAGCATATCATAAATATCTGATTCCATCCCATTCGATTCCATTGCTTGAATAAGTGCGCTCATCCTCTGTTCGCCATCATCATTGCCCAGCCAACTCCCGGCACTATCAACTTGTTCCTTAAGCTTATCGTAGCCCATATTCGCAAACTGCTCCTGATACCCCTTTAAAGCTTGTGCTTTCTTGTCAGCCTCCAGTCTACTTCCAAAAATACCGTTATTTAGAAGATCATTCTGTGCGCCAAGCGTAGCCTGATCGCTCCTATATTGAGCCCTAGCCCGAGCTACCCCTCTTTTTCCTCCACGCATTAACGTGCCTAATCTTCCTAATTCCCTAGGTTTACCACTAATGGGACCAATTCCCGCTTTTAATTTAGTATTCCACATTTTTCCGGATTCTTGCAAATTCTTATATCCTTCACTATCTCGCATTCTCTTTGAAGCCCCACCACTAACAGTTTTCCCAAGCCCAGCCAGCGTCCCCCCAACCTTCCCCATCGCCGAGAACGAGCCCTTTAATACTGTTGGAATAAAGAATATTGGCGCAACCCCAATAATCATCGCCGTGAACAAATTAAGAAATCCTCCGTCGGCAGAAGTTTTGAGTAATAATTTCGATATATAATTACCCGCTCCTACTAACAAACTACTAACCGGGTACACCAATAACAGTCCAGAAAACAGTTTCCACCATCTTTCGAACATTTTCTTCATATTCGGTAGCATATAACAGATGACCGCTAATGGTGAAGCTACTATTAAAACAATTATCGCAGCTTCTCTTACAGAGAGAAGAATAAACAAGAAAAACAAAGATATAATTATCGATAAAGCTGACACTAATGCGGTAAGCAGAATCGCCGGATTAGCGAATATAACTGGAACCGCCACTATTGAAGCAATTAATGCAGCTGGTATAAACCCTGCAAGACCAACACTTTTACTGGGGCCAGAAGTAGCAAGCTGAAGACTAACTTCTCCATCTGCCGGCGGAAGACTGCTAAATAGCCCCTGAAAACTAACCCCGAAAACGTTCGATAAATCCACTAATAGAACACAGATTAAATACGAAAGATTTATTAAAATCGCAGATACAATTAGTTTCGGCAATATCTTCTTAATCCCATAATTATCAATCCCCACCCCAGTAAGTTGCGAGAATATTACAACGAGAAGAAGAATTATAAACGCAATATTTCCAATATCCCGGAAAGTCCCCCAAGCTTGCCGTATATTACTGACCCCCTCCTCATCCTCCCCACTAAACAATAATGAAGAATTAACTTGTAGCCTCGGTCCAACATAATCACTATAAATAGTCTGCGAAGAATCAGCCAAGAAATCTAAAACTGGACAAATAATCCACGCTAACGCCTTCGCCCCTCCCGCGCTCATACAAGTCACTTCTCCCTCGCCAGCTTCTCCATCAACCGTAGAACCAGCAATCGCCTCCTGAATCGCCCCCTCATCATAATCAGTCCGCATCTTGTTAATCTCGCCAATTAAATCGTTATAGCTTAACTTATTTGATGCGTTTAAATACCCATTGCCACCAACTCCAACAACCAATTTCGATGTTTCATCATGATAGGATGGCGGACTAACTTTCGTTTTTTCTATCTCTCCAGTTTCTTCATTAAGCCAAGTTATCGTCTTTCCGCTAGCCTGGTCACTACTAACATTCGCACCAAAATACCCAGTTAAATATCGTTGATACAAAATCCTCTTAGTTGCATCTTGCTTATTATCCCCTATTGTAAATTTACCCGGAGTAGACATTGTTCCGTTAGATATATAATTAAGCCCTTTTCTTAAAAACGTAGAGCTACGTTTACCTTCACCATATAATTCAGTCGAAGTCGACTCAACTGCTCCAGTAAAACTAAGATTATTCGACGTCCCACTCCTCAATAAAACCCAGCAATGATCTACCGGATCCTGCCCTCTTGTATTGTTCATACACGCCTGCCTGACTAATTCCATCAAAGAATCCCCGTTGAAATTAGTTGGGTTTGCAGAGTTTTCAGCATCAAGGTTAGATTCCCCTCCTCCGCCAGTCACAAATTGTATCTTAGTATTGCTTTGTGCCGTCTTAAAACCATTACTGATTTGCGAATTGCCACTCGCACCACTACCATCAACAGTACTATATCTCCCATCCTTATTTTTGCAAACTGTATTAGTTTTATGACTTCCTGATTGACCTTCTATCGTATACATTACTGCATAACACTTTCCTAAATCCGAAGACAAATCAGGAATATCATATCCCATATTTCTTAAACCGTTTACAATCTCAACATCATCACCCTTCGGCGGAACCCCTTTAGAATATTTATTTCCAAAAAGCGTACTACTTAATTTAAAAACTGAATGGTATTTCGTAATTCCACTTTCAGAAGTTTTTCCAGCTTTCATAAAATCGTCACATTTTATTCCATTAACGCCATCCCCAAAAACGTTTGTTGTGTCATAATTTCCGTTTTGCATACCAGTAATTAATGGCGTCCGTGCAGAATGCGTAGAGCCATCTAATAGCGAAGCTACGTCTTTATAGTCACTAGGTTTAATTTTTTGTTTCATCGTCAAACTATAACAATTTTGTACCCCCTGCATCACCATCTTCTTTTCTAATAAACCAGAAACATTAACCGTTCCTCCTGCCGCAAAAACTCTTCCACCCCCTATAAAACAAAAACTAAAAACAAAACAAACTAACGCCAAAAGGATTTTTATCTTTTTGTTTATTTTTCTACTCATTTTCTATATTTTCCTCCTCAATTACCTCAACTTCGCTATTTTCTTCTCCATAGACTAAAGATCTAAGCCCATAAATCCCACTATATACCGAATATTCGCAATTATTTAAAGTAGCCTGCAAAGTCCAATAATCCTCACTTATCGCTGTAACTAGCTCCACATTATTCCCCTCAACGTCTCTCTCTGCCGCACAGTTATAGTCAATCCGCCCATCCTTTAAACATCCTGCTTCCTCATATTCAATAACATAATCCATCTCCGCTCTTGCTAAATTGCTTGCTGTATCGTAATAATTAGTTTCAAAAACCTCCGACAAATCCCTATAAACCCCCAATCTTTCTTCAATCAAATCCCCCACAGCTCCATCCCCTCCCAAAACATAAGCATTCAAAACATCAGACCGGTTAACGACTGCTCCGCTATAATAATTCGCAACAATATTGAACTTCGCATTATACTCCTCCAGCCACTGAGTTGTTGATTCATCCTCCTTCTTTGCTTCCAGCATTAAATTATAAAACTCTCCATAATAATTTTTTAAATTAGTTAGATAAGTAGTTCGCTCATCCCCACTGAGTTCTTCTAAAGCCTTCTCAAAATACGGCTCATTATCCTCATTAAATGCCCCCTCAATCTTATCCGTCTTATTCTCTCCGTACAAGAAATAATTCGCATATCGATTAAATGAATTTTGAACATTCGCGCCAACTCCACCTTGCCCCCTTCCGAAAATCACGAACAATAACAAACTAAGCGCTAAAACAATCGCAAAAATAATTACAATAA
>JAFOHW010000057.1 GCA_017421685.1 Candidatus Saccharimonadota bacterium
ATTCTTCGCAAAAATCTCCGCAAGACGCTTCTTTAAGAAGACTCCTTCACGAAGCATAATTTCCTGATCCGTAATTTTCCCTTCCGTTCCAGAAGAAGGTTGATGAATCATAATCCTAGCGTTCGGAAGACAATATCTTTTTCCTTTTGCCCCAGAAGATAGTAGCATCGCCCCCATCGACGCCTGAAGCCCAATTCCGATTGTCTCAACATCCGGTTCAATATAATTCATTGTATCAATAATCGCAAGGCCATCATAAACCGAACCCCCAGGAGAATTAATATAAAGTTTAATCGGCTTTTTCGGGTCTTCGTGCGCTAAATACAACAACTGTGCAATCACTAAATTCGCCGTATGAGAATTAACGTCTTCCCCTAAAAACACAATTCGATCATTTAAAAGTCTCGAATAAATATCATACGCTCGTTCCCCCTTATTTGTTTCTTCGACTACCGTCGGTACTAAATAATTTTTCATTACTTCTCCTTTACTAACTTCAATTTTTTATTCACTAATTTCAAAGTTGGAATATCTCCCTTCTTTAATTCTTCTGAAATAATCTCTTCTGAGAGCAACGACTCAACTTCATCTTCAATCTTTCGACGAAGCGGTCTCGCTCCATTTTTCGGATCATAACCCTCTTCGATCAAGTAGTTTTTAGCTTTCTCATCAATCTTTAGTCCAATCCCCTTCGTTGCAATTCTTTTCTTTAAATCATCAATTAAATTATCAAAAATTTTCTCAACATTTTTTCTCGTCAAAGCATGGAAAACTAAAATATTATCCAAGCGATTAATCAGTTCCGGTCGCATAACTTTCTTCAACGCTTTCATCGCATAAGCCTTGTTTTCTTCATATTCTTCCGCCAAAGCTTTCTTGTCTCTTGGAGATTTAGCAGTAAAGCCTAATTCCGACTCACAATACATATCCTCCGAGCCGAGATTCGAAGTCAAGATTATAATCGAGTTATTAAATTTAACTTTATTCCCCTGACCATCCGTCAAAACTCCGTCCTCTAGAATTTGTAGCAACAAATTAAATACATCTGGATGTGCTTTCTCGATTTCATCAAACAAAATCACCGAATACGGCTTTCGTCGCACCGCCTCAGTTAGTTTTCCTCCATCATCATAACCGATATACCCCGCCGGCGCTCCAATCAACCTCGAAACATTATGCTTCTCTCCAAATTCCGACATATCAATTTTAACCAACGCATTCTCTCCCCCGAAAACTTCTCGCGCAATTACTCGAGCTAACTCCGTTTTTCCAACTCCTGTCGGACCCATAAACAAGAATGAACCGATCGGACGTCTTGAATCCGCAATCCCACTTCGTCCTCGTCTTATCGCCTTTGAGACTGACGCGATAGCTTCATCCTGCCCAATAATTGACTCCTTTATGTGTTCTTCTAGCCCCATCAACATCTTCATTTCTGAACCATGAACTTTCGATACAGGAATTCCTGTCTTCAAAGAGACTGCTGTTGCTAAATTCTCCTCTGTTAGCTTCGGATTTGTTGTCTCTTTTACACCAGCTTTTTCTAGCTTCTTAATCTCTTGTTCTAGTTTTGCAAGCTCGGTCTTGTAATTAGCGGCTTTTTCATAATCTTCTTTTTCGGCCGCTTCCGAAATTTTATTCTCCAATGTCGATTTTTCAATCTTCATTTTCTTATATTTACCGCCCCCCTTCTTATCCGCCGAAACCTTACAAATTGCCGACGCTTCATCAATAATATCAATCACCTTATCTGGCATAAACCTATCATTGATATATCTCTGCCCCATCGTAATCGCGGTTTCTAAAATTCCGTCTGGAATTACTACTCCATGATGCTTCTCGTAATGCCCCTTAATTCCCTTTAAAATCCTAAGCGTTACTACCGGGCTTGGCTCTTCTACCATTACTGTCTGGAATCTACGCGATAGAGCCTTGTCTTTCTCAATCGTTTTTCGATATTCATCTAAAGTCGTCGCGCCAATCAAGTTAATTGAATTTCTAGCAAGCGCCGGCTTTAAAATATTCGCCGCGTCCATTGAACCTTCCCCAGAACCAGCCCCACACAATAAGTGTATCTCATCGATAAACAATAGAATCGATTCATCTCCCATCGCCTCGTCGATCACCCCCTTAATTCTCTCCTCAAATTCACCACGAAATTTCGTCCCCGCAACCAGTGAAGATAAATCAACTTGATAAATATGTTTTCCAATTAAGTTTCCTGGAACTTCATTTTTCGCGATTCTCGTCGCCAATCCTTCTATGATCGCCGTCTTACCAACCCCAGCCTCGCCAATCAAAACCGGATTAGACTTCGTCCTTCGGCTAAGAACCGTAACGACTCGTTCAATCTCACTTTCTCGGCCAATTACCGTATCAAGATGACCTTGCTTTGCCTCTTCCGTTAAATCTTTTCCATAACGACTCAAGAATTTCAAAGCCGTCCTTTTCGTATACTTCGCCTTTTCAGCTTTTAGCTTTTCATCTTTAGTCTGTTCCTCAACCAATTTCTCGATATCATTCAAAACCTTTTCAACATCAACTTTCAATCCCGTAAGAATCAGAGACGCTCGTGAATTAGGCTGACTAAGTAAAGCATATAATATATGCTCCGTCCCAATCACAGTCAACCCCTGCTCACGGGTATAGTTCTGCGCCATTCGAAGAGTTAAAATAACTGCTTCTGAAAGCGACATCATCGCCATATCTGATCCAGGAACCTCTACCGCAACCTTATTAAGCGCTTTTTCAACCTCTTCCGTCGTTACGCCTTCCTCTCGTAACATTTTTGCGCCCGTCGAATTATCCATCGACATAATCCCAAGCAGTAGATGTTCAGTCCCCATATAGCCATTATTATATCTTTTACTATAAAAATCCGACTTCTGAAGCGCAAACCTTGCGTTTTCACTAAGTCGATTC
>JAFOHW010000058.1 GCA_017421685.1 Candidatus Saccharimonadota bacterium
CGGAAGGAGCCCAACAACAAGCGTCAGGCCGAAATAAATAATCCACTTCGGCCAACACCTACGGGCAACCTCCTTCGAGTCCTCGGAATGACGTTTCAGCATCGAGTCCCCACACACCACAAGGGCGAGGATCACGAGCGAAACAAAGACAGAAATGATCATTTTTCCTCCTTTGTTCTTTTTGAGACCAAGACCTTTATGTGGGGATAAGATAGCTTTTCAGATTTCTTTTGAAATCTGAGATGATTTGGTTGTTAATGGTCTTCTCGCTTCGAAAAAACATCCCAAAACTCAGACTACTTTCATTGTATCACACTTTAGCTTTTTTGTCAATATGTATACCATCTTTTACGCTTATGTCTATTTTTCAAAAATTTTCCCATTAGAAAAGCCTGACCAAATGAGGCCAGGCTCTCCTAACGTGCATGTACTTCCCCCCTAAGGGGATCTTACCTAAGGACGCTTCTGGGAGGAAAAGAACTTCTCAAGCTCCTCCCTGGTGAAGAAGTCGGCGAAGTACTCGCCTTCCTTCGTGACCCAACACCACACCGGGTCATACAGGCCATAACTGGCCTGCTTTGCAGCCCAGATATCAGAAACTGGGCCCATGAGCTCCCCGGTCTGGATGTCCCTCCAGACATACATCCTCTTTGGTATAAGACCATCGGGGAACTCCAATTTGGTCGCCGGGGCATCCGGCGACTTCGAAGGAGCAGGCTTAGGCTTCTTCACCCTCTGCTTCGGAGCAGAAGACGTCGAGACCGTAGCCTTATTCGGCTTCTTCGCCACACCCGGCTTCTGAACCGACGCAGGCTCCTTTGCCATCGAAGACGACGGGGCCTCCTGCGCCGAGACCGGAGTAACTACCGGTTCCGGCTGGTAGAACAAGGTTTCCTGCGTCCGTTTCGGCTCCTGAACCACAGGCGTCACCTGAACAGGCATTTGAGTCTCCTGCTCAGTCTCGGACTTCTTGTAGTAATCCCTCTTTGCCATGCTGACCTCCTTGGGTCCGAAATTGAAAAGTACAACTACTCTAATTATAGCACACTTTACCAAAAATGTCAATTATAAAACCATAATCATCAAAAAAAGCCGATCTGCCGGCCTTTAATTCGAATTGCTACAGATAAGGAAAATTTCTTCTCTCTGGCCCAACTCCATAGAAACTAAAAATAAGCACAAGTGCTTATTTTTACTTTCTCTGGTGCGGGTAAGGAGAATCGAACTCCTATCCTCAGTTTGGAAAACTGATATACTAACCATTGTACTATACCCGCAAAACGGAATAAATTGAATATGCCTGGGGTGAGAGAAGGGACTTGAACCCTCGACCGCCTGGACCACAATCAGGAGCTCTAACCAACTGAGCTACTCTCACCAGCCCTCTAATTATACCATATCTATCTAAAAATACCAGGATTTTTTCGCTCAGGCGGTCGTGTCATCCCGGTTCCACCAGCTCCATTCACGCCACTAACCCCATTAATACCGCCAGCCCCTCTAATACTTCCAACCCTACTGACAGCTCCATTCTCTCCAGTCCTACCAACTTCCCCAGCTCCTCTTAAACTACTCTCAGCCCCCTTCGAACCACTACCGACCTCCCCGGCGGTACCTCCATTATCTCTAAATTTCGAGCGATTCGAAAAAGCATCATTAACTAGCTTCGAATCCCTATAAGCCTTAACTCGCCTCCGCTCTCTATTAACTCTTAGACGCTCCGAAAAACTTTGTGTAGAAGTCGAGCCAATTTTCCCCGAATTCTGTGCCTCACCATATGCTGAAGTATGTAAAACGTCTCCAGTTTTCTCCTTCATCAATCTCTTTAAAAACGGATTTTTCATTTGTTCCCTATTTTCGCCTATTCTTTATCTTTCTTACCCCCATTACCTCATATTTTAACACCCCTATCTCCTCATATCCTTATTTAGGCAAAAGCAAAAATGCTATCGTTCCTGCCGCTGCCCCTAAAATAATCGTCAAAATAACTGCAATAATTAACCCAACATGTGCATCTTTCTCCGGCTTTGCAATAATCGTTACTGGTCCCTTCGCCTCCTCTTTCGGAGCCTCAATCTTCTTCTGATAAACATTCTTCGATAATGGTCGCTTCTCTATCTTATTGGTATTTATAAACGGCGACTTCGGAACACTAAAAGTCTTCTTGTCTGCCCCTGCTTTAGCTTTATCGTTAACCTTATCACTACCTCCATCGATCTTCTTCTCTCTAACCCCAACCTTCTTCGCTTTTACCTCTGTAACATTATTTTTCGACTCATAACTAATCACCCCGCCTAAAGGTCTTTTCGGGATATCCGTCGTCGTAAATTTCGGATTCAAATCCTCAATTACCCCCAAAACAACCTCCGACTCCGCTATTTTACTCCCCCCAACATCGATTCCTCCCGGCGTCATAATATAATCATATTCGTTTCCATTACCCCCCGTAACCTCATTGTCAAACGAAACTTTCATCGTTCTCGCAATCTCAACCCTAGTCTGAGCATCTAAGTTTTTCGCCCCTCTTAAAGACTTCATAGCAACAACCCCCTTACCGACGCCTCGTTGTTTCTCGGGAACTGGAACCGTTGTCATCTGACCTTTTTTAGCGACCCCAGAGACCTGCCTAACTGATTTTTTTACCGCCTTAGGTTTACTAGGCACAAAATCCATGTATCTTTTGTTCATTTTCTTACTCTTTTAGCAATTTCTATTATATCATTAAATTCCCCTAGAATCAAACTTGCTCCACCAACCAAAACCCCATTTACGCCAGGCACCGTCAAATATGCCCCAACATTCGAGGCATTCACGCTCCCACCGAATAAAATCGGAACTTTTTCCACAACTTTTCCACCGTAAATTTCTTTCAAAATCTCCTTAATTAATCCAGTAACCTCCGCAACCTCTTCCGGCATCGCTAATTTTTTCATTTTCGTACTCGAAATCGCCCAAACTGGTTCATAAGCAATTATAACCTTCTCTATTTCATCATCGGAAACCTCGGATAATCCTCCAATTAATTGGTCTCGAATCACGTCTCTCGTTTCTCCAAAAGCCCGCTCCGATTCAGTCTCCCCAATACATAAAATTGGTGTAATTCTATTCCGAATTGCTCCTGCAACTTTCTTTTGAATGTCCTTATCTCTTTCCCCAAAAATATATCGCCTCTCTGAATGCCCAATAATCGCATAGTCAACAATCCCCCGAAGTTGCGAAAAAGAAGTTTCTCCGGTAAACGCTCCGTAATCTCGATAAAATGCGTTCTGGGCCGCCAATTTAATCTTATGTCGATCAACCTGTAAAGATAACGGCTGCAAAGCGATCGTCGAAGGCGCAACAATAACCTCTAAATCTCTATAGTTAGGTATTTTTCGCATCAGCTTATGAAGATAAATGGAAGCTTCACCGACTGTAAAATTCAGCTTCCAGTTGCCCACGACATATGATTTCATAGCCCAATTATATCACAGGAATCATAAAAGCATTATCGTTTTCATGATATAATAACTTTATGAATATTCTCGTGGTGGGAAATGTCCTGAAAGATGTCTATCTAAATCTTGATAATAGAACTGAAAATTTTGAAGTTGACAAAAATAACACAAAATGGCTAAACTTAAGTTTTAATGCTAGCGAACACAACTTTTTTAATCGCAATAGCTCTCTCGGAGGCTCCGCCGTTTCCTTGGAAGTTTTCGAAAAAATGGGCATTAGTGCAACCATTTCAGATTCAGACCTAAAATTCAAAGATGGAGATTTAATCTATTCATTCCCAATCGACCCCCATCGTTATATCTTAATTTCAGGCGAAAACGAAGTTAGCTATCTCGTTCCCAGTAAATATAGATTTTCCGATTTTACTCCTCCAGCCGATTCTTACGATTATCTCTACATCGACCGCTCCGCAAAGCTGAATCTGAACACTATCAAAAAAATCCATGCCTATCTCGATATCTCTAAGAAAACTAAACTAATCTACTACGCAAAAAATTTCCATAATTCAAACTTAGACTCTCTAGTTTCTCGCGCAAGCCTCGTTTTCTACGAAAAACCAAAAACCAAAATCTCAGACGAAGAATATCTAAAACTCCGAAAACTAGACCCCGAAAAAACCATCATCATCTCCGATAATTTGCTCTCTTATAAAAACCTTTCGGAAAGAATTTCCTTAGAACGCATCGACGTTCTAACTCATCTCTCAATTTATTCCATTACCTCTGCAACCATTCTTGCTGGATTCATTCTCGGTTACTCGGTTGAACATAGCCTAAAACTCGCCCGCGCCAATGTCGAAAATTCAAAAATCAGTAGCGCCCTCTATCTAAAAGAGCTCGAAAAATTAGCCAGCGTTAAAAGTCCAAAAGAAAATCTCGAACTGATCGCAAATTCTCTAGTCCTCCCCAAAAAAGGCATCCTCGCCGCCGACGAATCAGGCGGTTCAATAAAAAAGAAATTCGCAAAATTAGGTATTCCTGACACTTTCGAAAATCGTCGCGATTATCGAAACCTCCTGCTAACAACAAGCAATCTTGAAAATTATGTCAACGGCGTTATTCTCTTTGATGAAACCGCTAGGCAATTCGCCGATAATGGTCAAACTTTCGTCGATTATCTAATCGGTCGACGTATTATTCCAGGCATAAAAGTCGACGAAGGTCTCGAAACTTTTAAAGGTTCAACCGAAACCTACACAAAAGGGCTCCTGAACCTTCCCGAAAGATTAAAAGAATATTATGAAATGGGACTTCGCTTTGCAAAATGGCGTTCCGCTTTCGAAATTACCCATTCAGAATCAGGCGAGATCCTAACCCCTTCTACTTCCGCCATTGAAAAAAATTGCCAAATTCTCTCCGAATATGCAAAAGAATGTCAAATCGCCGGCCTAGTTCCTATCGTCGAACCAGAAGTTGTCTACGACGGAAATTACACAATCGAAGAATGTGAAAAAATTACCGCAAAAATCCTTGATACTCTTTTCTTAGAACTCGCTCGTTTTAATGTTAATCTCCGCGCTTGCATCCTAAAAGTTAATATGATTACCGCCGGAAAACAATATAAAATTGCTTCAACTCCCGAAGAAGTTGGCGAAAAAACCGCAAAAGTTTTAAAAGAACACGTTCCAGAAAACCTCGCCGGCGTCGTTTTCCTCTCTGGTGGGCAAACCCCCGAACAAGCAACAAAAAATCTCGCCGAAATCACAAAAAACGGCCCCTTCCCATGGCCAGTCACCTTTTCTTTTGCTCGCGCCCTCCAGGACCCCGCCCTCTATACCTGGAAAGGCGATAATGCGGATATCGATGCTTCGCATACCGCCTTTCTTGAACGACTAATTGCTAATACAAAAGTCTTATAATTCTCTATTTATTCTTCAGAAGCTTCTTCAGTTTTTTCTTCAATTTCCTCAGAAGTTTCCGCCTCAGCATTCTTCGTCTCGGCTTCCTCTTCCGCAGTCTCCGAACCCTCTACCTCTGCCTCGGCTTCCGCTTCAGCTTCTCGCTTTTCCGCCTCTGCTACCGGATCATATAACGAAACAACAACCTGTTCAAGATCTAATTCCTTATCCGAAAATTCCACCCCCTCCGGAAGCTTGATATCCTTAATCGTCAATTTATCTTCAATATTTTCTAACCCAGATGCATCAATCTCAAGCCCATTAGGTAAATCGGCCGGTTTCGCCTTAATCGCGATTTCTTCAATCGCTTGCGTCATCATAAAATGATATGTTTTTGAGGCTTCAGACTCTTCGAAATTAACAATCGTAATCGGCGTCATCGCTTCAACAACTTCCCTCGCAGAAATTGCCTGGAATTCAACATTAACAATCATTCTAGAAACTGGATCAATTTGGACATCTTTCACGATCGCCATTTGCTTCTTACCTTCTAAATCAAGGTCAATCGGCGAATGGTATCCAGCCTTCTCTAATACTTTCTCCGTCGCAACATACTCCGATGAAAACAATTTCGGTTCTTTATTTCCATAAACCACCGAAGGGATAAAACCTTCTTTTCTTAAACTTTTTAACTTTTTACCAGTTAATTCGCGCTTTTTTAACGCTAATTTGTGTTCAGCCATAAATAATTCCTTTTACTTCTCTTAATTTTATCACTTTTAGGGGTAATTGTAAAGTCTACCCCTATAAATTTAAACCTTCTTTACTTTCACCATCGTCGGTCTAAGTAACTCAGATTCGTAATAATATCCATTCCTTAAAACCTCTTCTACTACTTCTTTCTCCCCATCTCCTTCGACCATAACCGCTTCATGGATATCCGGATTGAATTCGATCCCCTTGTCAGATTGAACTTTTACTAATCCTAACTCTTTCAAGGTTTTCTCAAACGACTTCTTTAGAGGCTCTAATTCTTTATAAGTTAAAAACGCCCTATCTAAATCGTCTAAAAATGGCAAAAGCTTGTAAACCGTCGCTAATTTTGTGTTTTTCTTCTCATTTTCTTTTTGTAGTTCAACCTGTTTTCTAAAATTCTCAAAATCTGCCCTCGTCCTTTGTAAATCATTCGTCAACTCCGCGACCATCGAATCAACCGACGAACTTTCTTTTTGCTCAGAACCAGCCGAAGAATTCGTCTCAACCTTTAAATCGTCATTTTCTTCTCTTTTCTTCATTTCTCTCCTTTCTATAATATTTCTTCTAACATATTTCCTGCAAACCTAACTAAAGACATTACTTTCGAATAATTCTGCCTTGTCGGTCCCAAAACTCCAATATAACTTCTGTCTGAAAACGGCGAACGGAATTTCGAAATTATTAACGAAACTTCCGAATTTCTCCCAATCGGATTTTCATGACCAATAAAAATATTCAACGGTTCCCCAGGCGCTACCTCCCTAAGCCATGGTTCTAAGTTATCTAATAACTTTGCTACCGCCCGAACTCTTCTCGTATCCATAAACTCCGGCTGGATAAACAACTTAGACATCCCTGAAATATACAACTGCTCCCCTATTGTCGCAAGCCCTAAATTTCCCGTTAACTCAACTAAAACATCGACCGCTCCTCTAATCGCAGAATCAGCTCGTGATTGCGAATTAATTCTAACTGTCAAAGCATGCGTTCCTCTCTCGAACGATTTCTTCCTCGCTTCAATCTTCTCCGGCAAACTAAAATCGTCCTCTAAAGAAGCTCCATCTAAATGATTCACATAAAACCGATACCCCGCATCAGTCGGGACTCGTCCCGCCGAAGTATGAGGTTGCGCAATCAATCCTAATCCTTCCAACTTCGACATCTCCGCTCGAATCGTCGCCGGCGAAACACCAAAAAGCCTCGAGAGCATTACACTCCCAACTGGCGAAGCAGTCTCGGCATATTCTTCGATAATTTGACAGAGAATGTTTTTTTGACGCTCGGTAATTTCCATATCTAATATTATATAAAATTAGCACCCAAAAAGCAAGAGTGCTAATTTTAAAAACCATCTCTTAAATTTTATGCTATTATATAATTATGGAAGAAAAAATCGATACAATCAAAAAATGGCTCGGATATGGCAGTATCAATATTTTTGGACTTCCCATGTCAGGGAAGGATACTCAAGGCGTAAAACTTGCCGAAACTTTAAACGCAAAATTCCTTTCCTCCGGCATGATCATTCGCGCCATGGAAAAAGAAACTGAAAATAATTACTCCGAAAACGGGAATCTAATCCCAACTAATCTTTTTTATGAGTGGGTTTTACCTTATCTAGAACGAAAAGACCTATTTGAAACTCCCTTAATCCTTTCTTCGATTGGTCGCTGGTTCGGAGAAGAAAATCAAGTTATGTCTATCGCCTCCGGAGCTGGACACGACATAAAAGCCGTTATCTCTCTGGATATCCCTGAAAACGAAGTTATAAATCGTTTTAATACTGCAAAAACTTTGAATGATCGCGGAGACCGAAAAGACGATGACAATCTCGAAATCATGAAAACTAGATTAAAAGAATATCGCGAAAAAACCATTCCAGTTTTAAGACATTATGAAGATTTAGGCCTTCTTATAAAAGTTAACGGTAACCAATCCAGAGAAGATGTTTTTAACGAAATCGTCGAAAAACTTTACGAAAAAGCTTCAGAATCTCTTTCCTAAATTCATAAATTACATAAATCACCCCAACCCCCAAAACTCCTAAAACTACATAAAGCGCAATAAACGAAGATTTTTCTTCATAATTTTCTGGCGTTAAACTATAATCCGCCCCCGTATTTTCCTTTATTTTCCGGCACCTTCCCGTCTCTTCGTTATAATAATACCCCTTCTTACAAGTCTTCGCTTTCGCTTCTTCGTATTTTTTACATCTCCCGGTCAGAATATTCAAATACTGTCCTTCTTTACAGATTTTTTCCGTAACCCCCGTAACTTTAACACAATTTCCTGTTACTTTATTAATGACCTTCCCTTCCTCGCAAGTTTTAAATTCTTGATAATTATTCGGGGAACCCGGCGTCGGCGCATAAGTAACTCGCCAAATTTCCTCCCCCTCTTCATCGTAGCCAATCATCGCATACGCCGTCCCTTTCCTCTGTCCATTCGGATAAGTCATTTTATCAACAACTTTTCCATCAACATCAACCAACTCAATCATATTCATATTCGTCGGATTCTTTGTCAAGCTAAATCCTTTCGGATAATAAACAAAATACTCTTCTGGTTTAACAATTCCTTCTAATTCATAAAACTTGTTCTTATATTTAATCTTACAGCCATCTAATAAAACTTGTTCCGACCGTGGATTATAAAATTCTATAAACTGTTCCGTCTTAAAAGTCTCATAATAACTCAAAATCTCCGAAAACTCTAACCCCTTACATTGACTCTCTGCCGGAAACTCCGCCTCGCCCATCCCTTCCCCTATAACATAATAATTACTTTCGATAAATTGCGGAATATATTCCGTCTGATGCATAAAATCTCCCGTCTCTAAATTTCTCACTAAAGTCGTCGGATTTGCAGATTTAAAATCCTTATAACATCCATTTTTTCCCGTCCAGCAAACTTTATCTACCGTTTCTCCATTTACATTTAAATCTAATTCTCCCTTAAACGCCAACGTTTTCGTATAATTCACGGAAGCTAGCCCGCTATCCAGCGAGCTAGCTAAACGAAGGAGAATAGCCTCGCCAGCCATCCAACTGTTCTCGGGAAACTCATACAAAACTGTATTATTCCCGCTTGAATTAGTATAGCCTACAGTGGTTCCAGCGAGCGAAATCGGTGCGTCGGAATTTTTTCTGGCAATTTCAATCATTTCTCCGACATTATTTTTCCCATCAACAACATATCCAGGATTTATTGCTCTAATGTATATTTCCGGAATCTTTTCGGAAACCATTACGCCTTCCGAAAAAACGTCAAAAACTGGAAAAATTACGTTTAAAACAATAAACATAAAACTGATTATTTTTCTCCCATTTTTCTTCATGGCAAAAACCTATCATAGCTTTTCTAGAAAATCAAGCATTATTCTGCTATAATCTAAACATGAGTGTTTTAACCTCTTTAGGGATCCTTATACTTTCTATGCTTATCATGGCATTTTTACAGCTATCTCCTGGAATTTTCACGCTTATTTCTCACTATGCTTTCGGTAAATTTTCAAAAAACAAAGCTTCCGATCTTTCAATTTTTTTCATTTTTGGCGTCGAAATAATTAACGCCATCATATTTTTAGCCATTTATCTTATTATTTGCGCTCTCGCCGTAACTCCTTTCAAGACAACTTATCTAGAAATTATCCTCTTTCCCATTCTCGTTGCTCTAATCTTTTTCTTCCCTCTTTTCTATTTTCGAAAAGGAAAAACTACCAGTCTCTTCATATCTAGAGGTCTCGCAAAAATGTATGACGAAAAAGCGAAAACCGTAAAATCCCGTTCCGATGCCTTTATTCTTGGAGTGACTTCAGTTCTTCCTGAACTTTTTATTACTATTCCTCTTTATTGTGTCTCGGCCATCGAAATTATGAAACTCGGTGAAAACCCAATCTCTCGAGCAGTCCTTGTTATCTTTTTCGTCCTTTCTTCAATTCTCCCTCATCTTATAATCCATTCTTTAAGACATTTCCACTATAATCTCGCTGATATCTTAAGGTTTCGTATTAATAACAAAACCTTCTTAAAAATCTTTCTTGGAATTCTCTTTCTCCTCTTATCAATTCTAATCATAACTTTTAGGATTTCTCTATGAAAACAATTTTAGATATCGAAAAAATTAGAAAAGAGTTGAAAATTGATGCAAAAGCCGTCGGAATTCCCTCTGGAGCTTCAAAATCCTTTATTGACGAAACTCTAAAAGGTATGGAAAAAACTCTAAAAGGAAAAAAAGTAATTACCGATAATGACTTAAAAAGAGCCATCGTAAAGGAATTGAAAAAATACAACTCTGATTTAGCTTATGTTTATGAAAATCGTGATAAAATAATATAGAGATGGGTAAAAAATACGACTACGACTATATAATCATCGGAAGTGGGCCCGCCGGTTCTACTTCTGCTTTACAATTAGCTAAAACCAAAAAACGTATCGCCCTCGTCGAAGGACGTTTTTGGGGTGGAACAAATTTAAATACCAGAGATATTCCTTATGCCGTAGCGCTAGATTTCTCTCATACTTACTCTAAAATATTATCTTTTCCCGAATTGAAAAACCAAGACTTAAGTTTTAATCTTCCGACCGTTCCGGCTCACGAACTAAAAACCGTCATCGAGGCCGGCGGAAATAATAAAGCCATTTTCGAAGAAAAAGGCATTACTTGTCTTAAAGGCTATGCTAATTTTCTCGATAAACATACTATCGCCATAGATGAAAAAAAGTTTACCGCTGATACCTTCATCCTCGCAACTGGCTCTAATCTAAAAATTTCCGAAATTTCCGGAACTGAAACCGTCGAATTCTTAACTCCTGAAACCGCCATAAAAGTCCATCGTCTCCCTAAAGCTGTCGCCGTCGTCGGTGGAGGTTCTAGTGGATGCGAAATCGCCGAATATTTCGCTGAACTTGGAACAAAAGTCATCCTTTTTGAAACCTCCGACCGAATCCTTCCACGCGAAGATAAAGAAGTCGGCGACCTACTTTCGGAATATTTCGCTCAAAAACTCGGCATAACAGTCCTCCCAGGCAGTAAAGTAACCTCTTTAGCCCAAGATGACCTTAGCAAATCCGTCATTTTCCTCCATGAAAATTCCGAAAAAATGGTTCGCGTTGATTGTATTGTTCTCGCGACCGGAAGTAGACCCAATCTCGACTATGGCCTCGAAAACGCCGGCGTAAAATATAAAAATACTGGTATTGTTGTCGATAAAAACTTCCTAACTTCTGCAAAAAACATCTACGCAATCGGCGACTCTCTCGGAAAAGAATCTTCGACCGAACGCGCCTACCAAGAAGGCTTTACCCTTGCTATGAATATCATTAATAAAACAAAGACTCCACTGGACTATAAAGGTTTTCCTCGTATAACAAAAACTTTCCCTGAAGTCGCAACTGTCGGCTTTAATGAAGACGACTTATTGAAACGTGACCGAAAATATAAAAAAGCTATCATAAAACTTAGCGAAATAACCGCGAGCAAAATCAATAATTTCGAATACGGCTTCATTAAGCTCCTCGCAAATAAAAATAACCACATCATCGGCGCAACCATCGTCGCCCCGAACGCCGAGCTCATGATCCCCGAAATCTCTCTCGCCATTCGTCATGATTTATCCGCCCTAGAACTCGCAAGTACGCCCCATCCCATAAATAACTACAGCTATCTCATAAAGCTCTCTGCGAAAAAACTTCTTGCGCAAAAAAAATAACCGCTTGAAAACGGTCTCTTGGTTGAGGGGGTTGGATTTGAACCAACGACCTTTTGGTTATGAGCCAAACGAGCTACCGGACTGCTCTACCCCTCGCCATACCATTATTATATCAAAGATAATTGTCTTTGTCAACTCTACATCTAAACATTACCAAGCTCTAAAAATTTCCAGCATTAACTCCATCACTAGAGACTACCGAAAATTATGTTCAGAGATTACTGGTCCGCCTTTCATCAAAACGCCATCATTACCGCTTTCCCCTCCTGCATTTTTGCCATTTCCAAGCAATTCTAACGGCCCCATGACCGAAAGCGTCGAACCGGTTCCGCCCGCTTCTAGTCTTGCCTGGACTCTTCTAAATAAGTCGTTCGCCCTCCCCGTAGAATCGATTTCAACCTGAACTCCCTCTAAAATCGCTATTCCATCTTCTGATTCTTCTTCCTCCGACTCACTTCCGGAACCACACGCCGCAACACTTCCATCATCATCTTTGCAAATAAACTCTAACGAAACATCTGTTTCTGGAGCCCCATAGGGAAGCCCAATGACAAACCTAAAAGCCTCCTCGCTCCTACTTCCTCCTATCGGCATCGGAATATCTATATCTGCCGAACAAACATAATTCTCGCCTTCAGCACAATAAACTCCATAAGGTAAATTCCTCGACGTCTTATCATTCGACTTCAAGAACCCTTCCGTACTGATATAGTTTTTACTACTGTTATATGCTCCAATATATGTCCCGTCTTTCCCATCTTCTCCGTCACTTGTACTAGCAACCTCTTTCTTGTCTGTTGGGACTAAATACACCATCCCCCTATTAGTCTCATCTCCACGAGTTACGTCAAAATCCTCTATCGAATAGTCCTCTCCCGCCTGAATTAAAGCTACCGAAATCGTCGGCGGATTCGAAAAATCCTCATTCGCTGGCTTAAACCGAACTTTATTATCACCCCAGTTAGTAAACTTAAGCCTCCCTCCCCCCTCTCCTTTTCTCATATTCTCATCGGAAAACCAACTAACCCTAACCGTCCTTATAAGGCCTACATCAGTTCCCTCAACAAAATTTAAATCAAAAACCTTAATCTGATTCGTCGACGATAAAGTCGCCTCAATATTATCTAACTTAGTCTTAATTTTCACGCACGTATATGCCTGTTGCATATTATTGTCCACATCTGACGATTCCCGAATCACAACTTCTTCATCAGAATCGCTCATCCTACCTAAAATCCGTCCAACCATATCGCATGTCGGATTTTTCATATAAGAAACAATCTCTTCACAATTACCATTTGCTCCCCCCTCCGACGCTAAACACTTCTTATAATTATAAAAAGCAATCTTTGCATCCTCAACCCCCGCTAAAGCCGAATCGTACG
>JAFOHW010000059.1 GCA_017421685.1 Candidatus Saccharimonadota bacterium
AACTAACTTCTCTTCATCAAGCTTAGATACTATATTATATATTCCTTCTTTTATCATCGAAACAGAGGATAATTTCCATTTTTGAGCATTTGTACCGTTCGGCACATAAATCTGAATATTCGATCCATTACTAGTAATAGCAGAAGTCAAATCTAAAACTTTATGCGAGCAGGCGGAAATAAAGACATGATTCGCGCCATTTTTTAAAATTCGCCATTTTTGCGCACAAGTGCCGTTACTAGTAAAGGCCTGAACATTAGTTCCACTTTTAGTACCAGCCCCACTAACATCTAACACTTTTCCACTTTGTTTATTCTTTATAGTATAATATCCGTCAACATCTCTTTCTATATACCATTTTTGGGCCGTAGTATAATTATACTTCCATATCTGTATATTCGTTCCATTTTTCACGCCATAAGCCCCACCTCTTATATCTATAACACTATTATTACTTATCGAAGATACTATATTATACATCCCATCCTCGACTACCTCTACCGGTACTAAGACCCATTTTTGCGCATTCGTATTATTGTCATCCCAGATTTGAATATTATTGCCAGTCACCATATCCCCATTTGAGACATCCAGAACTTTATCAGAACAAGACGAAACTAGTTTTACAATTTCCCCAGATGTTTCAAATATCTTCCATCTTTGCGCACAAGTTTTATTGGCTTTCCAAATCTGTACTTTTGTTCCCCTCGTCGTGTCAGCATCGTATACATCCAAAGCCTTCCCTGAATGTGCATTTATAATATCATAATCGTCAGTATCAGAATTATAAGTTATCGTCCATTCCTGAGTTGGAGTACCATCCTTTGGATATATTTGAACGCTTGCCCCATTCTCGCTCGAACCACTCTCAACATCTAGATACATCGCACTTGATGATGTTTTTATATAATACGTCCCTTCCGCAATTCTCGTACTCTTCTGTACCTGAGTCGCTCCTCCAAACCACCCTTCGAACAACTTATAAAAATTCAAATTCCCGTACGCATTACACCCATCAGTCCACCCTCCGAGCGTAGCCGCATTTGGTTGGTATGGAGTATAACGATAAAGCGCTGACGTCGCTAAACTACGAATATTAACAACCGACCCCCCACAAGAAGCTGATGGATTATACTGTATATAATTATTCCCTAATGGATAATTTGTCCAACCCCCATCCAATACCGTTCTAAATAGCGACGCTGCATTTCTAACCTGATTTCTGAACCCATAATATTTAGAAGAACAGGCCGCTGTATCTGGACAACCATACCCAGTCGCCGAACGATATTGGCCACTATGCGGGAAAGTATCCGTAATTAAACTCTGTTCCTTCTCCAGTAAGACGATTAAAACCTGCGGATTAATTTTATAATCTTGCGCCGCCCTATATATTATATGTGCCGCCGACTCACCATTAAAATCCTCGTCCGCGAGACAGACAAAATGTCCATTTTTAATGTGCCAAGTCCTTGGTGGCATTGTCTCCGAAAAATACGAAACCTTATTCCCTACCGTATATTTCGTGATATCTGTATCATTACAAGAATTTTTCGATTTTAAAAACCTCTGGATTTCTGTCTCATTCATCGAATTATAATTCCCCATCTGATAATCCGAAATAATATATCCAGGGTCAAAATTAGCTAAATTAACCGCCTCTACTTCTTCTGCTTTATCCTTAAAAATATGAGTCAAGAACGTAAACAAAAATATCGCAACAAAAACCCCGCCAATCAAAAACCAATTTTTCCTCTTTCTCCTCACTACCCTATCTTTATCAATTTTTATCATACGCCAACCTCCCCTTTTATAGTTCCATGCTTTCCCCCTGACTCAATTTTAATTACAATATCATACCCTCCACTAAGACCACCTGCTGGAACATTAAATCCTTCACAGGTAGAAGTCGAGGCCGAACTAGAAATATTAGCCGTATCTTCATAAACTACACTTCCACCATTTATTAAACTCAACGTACAAGTCCCACCCCCTAAATACTGATCAATATTAACTCTTATCATGACTGTACTATCAACTAATCCAGCATATGTTATAACCCCAGATAGCTCTTCCGCTTTATTCGGGTCTTCCCCTTCATATTGTTTTACTTTTTTATCATCCTCTTCCTCGTTCTCTTCAACAGTTTCCTCTCCATTAATATATTCTATTTCCTCTTTTTTTTCTTCTGTTACTTCCGAAGTCTCCGGCTCATCTCTCCCGCCATTCTTTTTATCATTAAAATAATTATCCCAAACTAAATACACAACAATACATGACACGATCAACAACGCAAAAATAACCAACCAAGACACCCATTTCTTACTACGTTTTCTTTTAGGCATAATTATTATTCTCCTAATATCATTGTAACATTATTTTACCCAATGTAAAGAAATTTCTAATCTGTGATATAATTGTAGAATGAAAAAGGGAGTACAATTTTTTAAAGATCTTTTGCCGGCACTAATTTTATCACTAACTACTAGTTTCATGTTTTTCATCTTCGAACCGATTTCTCTTTATGCTAACAATATTAATGATTTCTGGTTCGATTTATATGACATGCTACCATTATTACTTCCCGCCTTCCTCATCTCTACTCTAGTTATTTTTATAATATTACTAATCTGCTATTTTATCTCAGCTAAATTTCTTAAAAAAGCTAATTCCTACTATGCTATCCTCTCTATCTTTTTCTGCGTCTTCTTAATAACTTATATTCAGGGTAACTTCCTCTCCGGTTCTCTCCCTGGAGTCAATGGCGAAGTTTTTAATTGGCGTGAATACAAAATAGACTCAATAATTTCTGTCGCTCTGTGGATTATAGTTTTTCTGGCCTCGTTTATTGTTATCAGGAAAATAAAACTTAAAAAATTCGTTTCCTTCATCTCTCCAATAACCGGAGCAATCTTCCTTATGCTCCTAGTTTCTTTCGCCTCATTCCTCCTTACTACTAACGCTTTAGAAGATAAATTTACTTCAAAAGCTACCTTCGACTATTATAACCAAGTCTCTAAAAATCGTAATTTCTTTATCTTCCTCGTCGACGCCATTGATTCTAGGTCCTTCGACAATCTCTTAAAAGACGATCCGGATTATAAAGAAACTTTTAAAGATTTCACTTATTACCAAGATACCGTCTCCTATTATCCATATACTAGAGATTCCATCCCTTACATCTTCTCCCAAATTCCAAACCATAACGAAACCGATTTTAGCGAATATTCCAAAAAAGCTTTCGAGAACTCGAATATTATAAAAACTTTAAATGAAAATAATTACAATATGTATTTTTACGATAACGATTTTATTATGGGAAGAGACTCCGCCTCAATCTTTAAAAACATTTCCAATAAAACAAAAATAAATCGGGAAAATTTCTTCGCCGAAATTACTAGGTATAATCTTTACAAATACCTCCCTTACCCCCTAAAAGGTAAAGCCCATATCGAAAATCTCAGTTTCTGGCGCTCCGACCTCGAAGAGGGTAAAGTTGATTTTGATTGGCGTGATAAACCCAACTACGATATCTATAATAACGAGGAATTAGAAGTAGTCAATGAAAACGTTTTTCATTTTATTCATCTCGAAGGTGCTCATATCTGGTTTAATCTCGACGAGAATCTTAATCCTATAGATAAAACCGTCGGAACTTACTCCCAAAAACAAACTGCTACCTTTAAAGTCATTAAAGCCTATCTTGATCGCCTAAAATCCGCCGACACTTACGATAATGCTTCTATAGTTATCTTAGCCGATCATGGCTATAAGGACGGCGTTTGGGAATATGACTACATCAATAATCGTTTTAATCCAATTTTGTATATTAAAGGTATAAAGGAAACCCACTCCAAAATGCACCGTTCCGATAAACCAATTTCTTTCGAAGACCTTGGAGACGCCTTTAATGATTTATATCTCGGTAAACCCAGTACTGAACTATTCAAAAATATAATCTCTCCAAGAGACCGTACTATTATTTACTACGTCTGGAATGAAGAAGATCATATGATTGAAGAAATCCAGACCGGAAAAGCTTGGGACGAAACGACCATTAAAGAAACTGGAAACGTCTTTGATCGTTAAATTCTTCTATTATATTTCCATATTCCTGTTCGAAATACTCATATCTCGCCTTAACCCAGTTAAATAAATAATTAAATTCTTCTCCCGAATCCTGAATTCCCCATTTTTCATTATCTTTTAAGATAGCCTTCTGGATTTCACCATTTCTATCTTGTATCTCTTTTAATAGTTCTTCTTTTCGCCCCCTTAACTTTTCTCTATAAACCCGTCTAACTTCCTCATTAAATTCTGGAAAATCCATTAAATGATAGAAAAGTTTTGAAATAAATTTATTTTCCATTAGACCATCCTCCCCAAAAGCTTCTCTCTTTCTTATCATATTCTCGTCTGACGAATAATATCTCTCATCAACTTCCCATCCCCAAACTCGATTAGCTAATGCTAAATCAAAATCCCAAACCGGACCAGCATGAATCTTATCCCCAGCCCCGTCCCTATATAGATAAAAACTCGACGAATACGCATCAGGATTTACCGTAAATTCATTCACTAAATAATATTCCGCAAACGACTCAATATCTATAATATCCAAAATTCCCTCATATTCGCCCCTCTCGGCTAACATCTCTAATTTATTAAAATCTTCTAAAAATTCATTAACTACCTTTTCTTTATTTTCTTCATCCTCCGAAACTAAATCTTTTAGTAGTAGATAATTTCCTGAATAACTCTCATAATATTCTTCCTCATCCCCATATGAATTATCTAGCTCAAACAAAACCCCGTCCTCCTCCTTTAAATTAACCGACCCTTTCGCAATATCAATCTTCGGTACTAAATAATAAAGACCCTCATATTCGTCATTAAAATATAATTCAATAAACTTTCCTCTATAGTTATATTTTATCTCTAACATCTCCGCTAAGGTAAAAGCAATATCATTCCTTAAGAAACTATGGTCAAGATAATTCGCTAAAAGTACCCATTTCTTAGCCTCCCCTAATCCAAATAAATCGACCTTACTCGTAAATTTTATCTGATATGGCTTTTTCTTATGTTTCCACGTTGAATTCCCCCTCCCCTTAACCTCGACCCCATCAAACTCCGCAACTCTCCCCTCGTTATATAACTCTAACTCATTCCCCTCATATTTCGTCTCTTTCGATCCTTCCTTAATTTCATCTAGACTAACCCCCTCTAAATTAATATTAATTCTCGGAATCCCATTATCAAGATACGCTTTATAAACTACAATCCTATCAATATTAAATTTTAATAATACCCCTAATAAAACAATACAAATAGCAAGCAGAAAAATCATCCATTTCCAACGCTTACTACTAACTTTCTTTTTCATAAAATTAAGCCTCTAAATCTAAACCTAATATTTCCCCCGCCTTCTCTAGGATTTTTTTCTCCTCTTCCGTACATTCTAACATCTTAATCTCAAACAGCTCAACCGTATCCTCATGTTTATAATCCAAAATTTCCAGCGATCTCGCCGCCCCAGGAACCTTTTTTAAAACCCCCTTAGAAACTAAATTTTCAATATGTTCCGCTACTGCTGAAACCGAAGAAAGTCCAAGCCCAGTCATAATCTCCCGATAAGACGGCGAATATCCATTCTCCTCTGTGAAATCTCTCAAAAAATCTAAAACCGCTAATTGTTTTTTTGTTAACTTAATCGCCATTATGATATAATTATAAACAATGGATAAAAATAAATCAATTGATGGGCTAAGTCCTCGTCGTCCTAAAAAAACGGCTGTTTCTTCGACTAAAAAAACTTCCACCCCTAAAACTTCTAGTGCTACCAAAACAACTAAATCGAAAACTACTCCTAAAAAAACAGCCACAAAAACCGCTACAACTAAAACAAAAAAACCAACAACAAAAAGGACAACAGTAAAAACCCGAAAAGCTCCGGCTAAAAAAGTTCCAAAACTAACCTCCGATTTAATCTCAGAAGAAAGTCTCTTACCCGAAAATCCAGAAGTCAAAACCCAAGAAACTTTAACCCCAGTCGCCTCAACTGAAGATTTCTTAAAACCAGTTCAAGCTTTCGATTTCGATGAACAAAGCGGTGAATTGAAAGCCTCAGAAAACCAAAAACCTGAAAAACCAAAAAAAATAAAAAAGAAAATGAGTAAAAAACGTAAAATTATTCTTTGGATTGTTTCTATTCTTCTCTTACTCATCATAGGCGGAGCTATCTGGTTTATTATTTGGGGTAACGACATCATCGCAAAAATAACCGGAGGACAAGGTAATATCTTCGACCTCGTCTTTGTTGACCAATACGAGCCCTTAAAAACCGATGAAAATGGCCGAACCAACATTCTCGCTTTCGGAACCAGTGGCTACAATATGGAAGGCGAAGAGGGTTACGGAATTCACGACGGCGCCCAACTAACCGATTCGATTATGGTTATAAGCCTAGATCAAGAAACGGGCGATCTCGCTATGCTTTCCCTCCCCCGCGACTTAAAAGTTTCCTCCATGTGTACCGCGACCGGAAAAATTAACGAAGTTTACTGGTGTAATAATATGGAAGGAGACAATGAAGAGGCTGGCGCTGAAGCCCTCATGAACGAAGTCAGTGATATCTTAGGAATCGATTTCCAATATTATGCCCACTTAAACTGGCGCGCCCTTGTCCAGATTGTTGATGCTTTAGACGGAATCACTGTCACTCTCGATGAAGATATCGCCGATTATTACTTCACGAACGCCGTCTTCGAAGCTGGAGTTGAATATACTATCGATGGAGAACAAGCCCTTGGCCTTGCTCGAGCTAGACATGGAACCATTAGTGGCGACTTCTCTCGTGGCGCTAGCCAACAAAAAATCCTCATCGGTATAAAAGATAAAATCTTCGAGAAAAAACTAGGCATTACTGATATTATTAGTCTTGCTAACGCTCTTGGTGATAATTTAAGAACAAATTTTTCTATCGATGAAATGAAAACTTTAGCCCATTTAACTTCTGAATTCGACTTCGACTCAATCCGCCAAGTTTCCCTTATTGAACCAGAAAATTTTATGACAACCGGAACTATTAATGGAATTTCTTATGTCCTACCAGTCGGTGGGGCTGGATACTATACCAATATTCAATCATACGTCAAAAAAATGTTCAGTAATGATCCGAAAGCCTACGAAAACGCCTCTATCTTGGTCTTGAATGGAACTGAAACTCCTGGCCTCGCCACGACCGAACAATCCGCCCTCGAAGAAGACGGATTCGATAATATCTATGTCGACGACGCTCCCGCCGGAAACTACGATAGTGAATATATTCTATATTCCCTCTCCGATAAAACCCCCGGAACGAAAAAACTCCTCGAGAAAAAATACAACGTAACCGCGAAATCCTCCGCCGACCTCCCCGCTACCCTCCCCACCGACTATGACTTCATCCTCATCCTCGGCGAATCTACAAAGAATAACTAATCTAATAATGATTTCTGATAACAAATCTAAATAATAAATAAGCTAATCAGGTTTTTCTTAAGTCTCGTGAAATCTCCAAATAAATTTAAAAATCTTACGGACCGGAGCATGTCCGTCCCATGCGAGAGGTCCGCCTAAGATTTTTAAATTTATTCTGCCGAGATTTCACAACAAACTTAAGAAAAAGTTGATTAGCTTATTAC
This sequence comes from Candidatus Saccharimonadota bacterium, assembly GCA_017421685.1. GTDB lineage: Bacteria > Patescibacteriota > Saccharimonadia > Saccharimonadales > Saccharimonadaceae > Nanosyncoccus. The sequence goes on from JAFOHW010000059.1 coordinate 7,686, forward strand.
TTAACAAAATCTAATTGTTTAGAAATTATTACCGAATCAAACCCTACTCGTCCCTAATCTTAATCTTACTAATGATCAACTTCCTCTCTCTTCCTTCCCCCTCCGAATGTGTTTCAATATCCGAATAATCCTGTGCTACTTTATGAACAATTCTGCGATCCGCCGCATTTAAATTAATTTCCATTGACTGCCCAGTCTCTCGAACTTTTTTAATCCATCCTTCTGCTTTTTCCGAAATTCTATCCGCCCTTTGCCTCTTATAATTAGCGACGTCAACACTAACTCTCGTAACTTCTGCCTCCTTCGAAACTAACGCCATCGAAACAATATGTTGTAAAGCTCGAAGGTTGTCTGCATTTCGCCCAATCAATAGTGAATTTAAAGACGTCGACGGAACCGAGAGTTGAATAACCTCGTCATCAATTGTCGAACTAACCGCAACATTAATCCCGAAAAAACTCAGCAAATCCTCGAGATACCGCGATGCGAACCGGATAGATTCATCTTTATTCATATTTTATCTCCTTTTCTTTTTAATATCTTTCGCGGAGATTCGAGTTATTTTTGTTCCTGTCTTTTTATTTTCTATGACTTCAGCTTCCTTGATATTTCTAAGTTCCTTTAGAACCGCCTTATCAGTTACCTCGTCAATTTCTTTATCTACTTTATTTAAAATAACCTTTTGTTGTATTACAGTAATAATATTACTCAGGAAATAATAAAATGCTAATGCCCCATTAAGGTTAAACATAATTATAAACATCATTACCGGCATCATCATCGACATCTGTCCCGTAGCCATCCCGCTTATTTCCGAATCATCAATTTCCTTCCCCTCTTTCGCGTCTTTCAATAAATCACGGAAACTTTTCTTCTTTTCCGACTTCCCTGAAGGCATTTGCTGTTTAGTCGCGATATACTGTATTACGGAAGCCATAATAGCACACGCCAATATAAATAATGCACTAAGACTAAATTTCCCCATTAATACATCACTCGCTTTAACATCTAAATTAATTATCCCAAATAATTGCGGATGAAAATCATATTCCGCCTTTTCTTCTACCGGTATATTTTCGTTAGTTAAATCACTTAAATAAACTTTTTGTTTCTCTTCGAGATCTTTAATTTCTGACCCCTCATATGCAACAATCTCATACGCCCGATTCATTAAATTGTCCTGAGGTAGTGGAGTTGCAATCACTCTAATCGCCGAAAAAATTGCAATAAAAAT
>JAFOHW010000060.1 GCA_017421685.1 Candidatus Saccharimonadota bacterium
AATTCCTCCATCATTCACCCCTAATGGAGTCATTCTTTCGTTATTGTAAATTGTAAATCTAGCCAGTGCCGAACCTTTATTAATGGTTCTAGATCCAGAATCATTAAGGGTAGTATTCTTTTCGATAAAATCAATAAAACCAGGATCATTAAAAGGATCATCCAACGTGGAAGTATCGAACGCTATAATTTCAGAGCAATGCACCGTACCGACGGCCCCGATTGTTTCGTATGTTTCGCAGTTACCGTAATTAGTTAAAAATCCCTCGCTCCCATCAGCGTAAGATGTTGGCAGTAATGATAAAACCGAATTATTTGTTGCGAGTACAATAGAACTCATTCCAGAAAATACTGATCCCCTGAAGGGTTTTAAGCTCATTGCCAAATTATGAATAATTGAACCTAAAAATGTATTTTTAGAAGTTACATCAAAAGGACTTCTATTTAATCTATCTGCCTTTGAATCCATTGCGAGTATACTCGTGTTTAAGCGTGCATATTTTGTAACTGCTTCCGAGTCACCGGCTGTCCCGCCACTCTTTTTAGCTAATTCTTTACCAACATTAACCGCACCCTCAACTAGCATTTCTCCTGCCCCAATTCCATTTATTGTTTCATAAGAATTATTTACTAACGAGCTTGAGACTGTTGGTGCTACTAGGTTAAGTAGCTCTGTCGAGGCTGTCTCGACACCAGAAGAAATAAGCCGCCCAATTGAACCTTTAATATTTGAGGTTGTTGATGCGACCGTATTACTAATCGCCCCACCACTATTATTAACTCCTAAACGATTTTCTATTGTCCTTAAAATTCTATCAGACGAGTAATTTTCTGCTTTTTCGGTATCAACTTTACTCCCGGTTAAGACCGCATATAGACTCGGTGAATCCATTGCGGTTCCATTAGTTTTTATAATTTCCCCAGTATTAATATCGACGACTTCATTTTCTGATTCCTTGAATAAGAAATTCATCGCTTCATTAATTTCTGATTCGTTTCCCTTCCCTGCCTTCATTTTGCTAATATTTTCCATAAAAACTAAGAAGAATAAACTAGAGCGTTGCTCTTTTGATATCGTATCAGCGACTTTAAGTGTATCGGCGGAATTTAAGGCTGACTGCTCCCCTGATTCGGCAGGATTTTTTTGAATCACTTCGCTAATGAAACTACCTGTCTCGGAATCAGAGTTCACACCCGCTCCATTTTCTCCGTACTCATAATAAGTAACCTCCCTACCTGTTCTTTCGTCGATTTTCTTTTTTTCTTGCCTTGATACACTATTTATATTTACATCACTCCCTTTTCCGAGTTTAGACTCCATCACATCCTCAAGATTATTGTTACCAGTATAATTATTCCGACTTGTCCCGATTTTCTTAAAAACCTCTTCAGCCGATTCATCATAATAATAAGCTGCTCTAGAGTAGGTTGCAAGATTAAAAGCATTGTAGAGATTTACGTTATGGTTGACTTCATTTATAAAATTATCAGCCGTAATGATATTATCCCCAATCTTCAAAACTAGTTCTCCGTTCGTCTCGTTTCCTTCGATAAATTCTCCATCTTCAAGATATCCAACCAAGACTCCTTGCCCCTTTAAGATACTAACCGTATTAGTAGGTAACTTTCCGGATTCTAGAGCCTGCTGAAAAACAATTTCTTTACTTCGAACCGCATCCGCATACTGGACATCCGTTTCTTCAATTAACCTCTCGGAAATCGCTGATGGAATCATGTTCCCTGTTCCAAAAATAACTGTAACAAGTATAATTACAGCCGTAATAAAACCAATCACTAAGAAAGAACCTTTTCCTTTTAATGTTTTTTCTTTTATATTTTTGCCAGATACACTGGAAATAATTTGGTTATTTTTGAGAGCCGAGTTCTCGCTCGACCTTAGAACATCCTCAGCCAACATAATAAATAAATTATAACATACAACCTTAAAAAGTAAAGAAACGTGGTATAATGGACGGAATGATTAAGATAGAGAAAATTATCCCTGGCGGACAAGGTTTAGGCACAAACGAGGACGGGAAAAAGCTCTTTTTTTGGAACGCCTTACCGGGGGAAATCGTCGACGAATATATAATCACAAAAAAGAAATCCCATTATTCTGAAGCGATTGCGACAAAAATTAATCATATCTCTAAGTATCGCGTTAACCCGAAAGACGACTGTTTTCTCTCAACCTCCCCTTGGCAAATTATGGATTATGATTATGAATTAGAATTGAAACAAGAACTAGTAGTTGAAATTTTCCGCGAACATCATATTAATATAGAAACCCCCGAAATTTTTACAGACTTCAAAGATTATTATTACCGAAACAAGATGGAGTATTCTCTTTACTGGGATAATGAAGAAAATAAAATAGAACTTGCCTTTCATTCTCGTGGCACTCACCGAAAGACCCCAATAAAAACCTCTTCCCTCGAACGACCAGAAATATTTCAGTTTGCTAAAAAAGTTGTCGCCGACCTTAATAATAGGCATGAAGAAGCTAGAAAATATCAATCTCTTCTCTTGAGATGCAATCAGTTAGGAGAAGTTTCTGGTGGTCTCTATGAAAATCATCAACCTCACCCGGTTTTTAAAAATTTATCCGATAAAATTCTAAATAAAACCTATTCATATTCCCCAAATGGTTTTTTCCAAGTTAATCTCCCGGTCTACGAGATGGCTCTAAAAGAAATTAAAAAACATCTTAAAACTGAAAAGATTTTAGATCTCTATGCTGGTGTTGGTACTATTGGTCTTTCAGTTGCCTCCGATCGCGATTTAACTTTAGTTGAAGTTGATAAATTTGCTTTTAATGAATTAAAGAAAAATTGCGAAGGATTAGCTAAACCATTCTTATCTAAGTCTGAAGAAGCTCTTAAATTTATTTCCCCAGATGAAACTGTAATTCTCGATCCTCCTCGCGCTGGCTGTGATAAAAAATTGATTGAAAAAATTCTAGAAAAAACTCCAGAAAGAATTATTTATTTATCATGTAACCCAGCAACTCAAGCCCGGGATATAAAACTCCTTCTGGAAAAATATGAAATCAACCATATAAAAATCTATAATTTTTTTCCTCATACTCCCCATATTGAAAATTTGGTCATCCTAGAGAGAGATTAATTAATAGCTTTAGGTTAATTGATTTTTAAAAAATCATCAAAACCAACCGACAATTATACGAAAAAAAATCCAAATTTATGATAGAATAGTTCTAATGAGGAAAGGTGGCCGAGTGGTTTAAGGCGCACGCTTGGAAAGCGTGTAAACTCGCAAGGGTTTCGCAGGTTCGAATCCTGTCCTTTCCGCCAAAATAATTGTATTTATAAAAAAGTTCGAAAAGCTCTGCTTTTCGAAGTGTACTGAGAATTAAAATATTATTAAAATTTATTTTAATAATATTTTAAGACGAAGGACACAAGAAACGAAGTTTTGAGCTTTTTTAAATATGATATTTAGGTGGCCCTAAAGGTCCAGGATTGCCAATCCTACCCCCTTTCAATAAAACTACATGGAGCAAACCAAAATGAGCGAAAATATTTTAATAGAACTAAAAGGATTAACGAAACGATATGGTTACGGCGATACTGAATCTTTCGCTCTTAAGGATTTTGACTTAACTATTAAACGCGGTGAATTCATCATGATTATGGGTCCTTCCGGATGTGGAAAAACAACCCTTTTGAATATTATAGGTCTTTTAGATCGTGCGACTTATGGGGAATATATCCTAAACGGTGAAAATGTTGCCGGAATCTCCGCTCGTCGCCAAGCTCGTCTTCGTGCTAAAAAGATTGGCTTTGTTTTTCAAAACTTTAACCTTATCGAAGATCTTTCTATTCTTGAGAATGTCGCTCTTCCTCTAGTTTATACTGGCTATTCGAAGACCGCAAGACTTAAAAACGCCTCCTCGGCCCTGAAAAGATTTCATCTTCAAGAACGAGAATATTATTTCCCTTATCAGCTTTCTGGCGGACAACAACAGCGCGTCGCTATCGCTAGAGCTATAGTTGGAAATCCTGAAATTATCCTCGCCGATGAGCCTACGGGAAATCTTGACTCCCGTTCATCACATATCGTCATGGAGGAACTTAAAGCTATTCACGAAGAAGGAAATACTATTATTATGGTGACTCATAACCCAGCCTTGACCGTCTATGCGACTCGAGTCATTAATATGTTGGATGGACAAATCGACACCGACGTTAAAACTGTTGCCGACGCTAACCTTCCTCAGCCAATCAGTGTAAAAATAAAGCGAAAAAAGAAAGAGACTGAAACTGTAGAAATTATTACTCCTGAAAATGACGATGAGGAAAAGAATAAGGAAGAAAAGAAACATAAGAAGGGTAGGAGGAAATAAAAATGGCACTACTTTTAAGAACTCACTATAAATTAGCGAAAGCTTCTATCCGGGAAAATAGAACTCGCTCTTTTCTAACCTGTCTTGGTATTGCTATCGGAGTAGCAAGCATTATTCTTATTCTCTCTCTCATGGGTGGAATATCAAACCTCGTTAAAAGTGAAGTAAGTGAAATCGGCTCTGATTTAATTGTCGTGCGACCGATCTCAACTAAGGATTCCATAACGAACATCGTCGAAGAACTAACCTCTGCAAACTCTTTCCAAAAAAGCAATCTATCTGTCGCTGATGTGAAAACGATAAAGAAAGTTGAAGGGATTTCCGCCGTCGCCCCGATTGCTGTCTCTACTAATACAGTGGCTTCAGAAAAAAATACCTTTTCCTCTGTTCCGGTCCTTGGAACAAATTTAGACTTTATTAAAATTGAACCCCTCGCCCTCCGTTATGGCGCATTTCTGACAGAGAACAATGAGGGTAATTCTGTTGTTCTTGGACATACTTTATCCCTCGCTCTATTTAATACAATTAACAGTACCGTCGGTAAAACCGTAACAATTATGGGTGAAAAATTTATGGTTGTTGGCGTCCTTGATTCAATTGATAAATCAATCAACTTTGATAATGTTGATTTCGATAATGCTCTGATTATGGATATTAATGCCCTCGATAAAATAACTGGCTCAACCCAAATCCAGCAGATCAATATTAAAGCGAATAATACCGATAGCTTACCAAAAATTTCCGAAGATATTGAAAGTGCGCTCGTGAATCAAAAACTTGGTGATAAAAATTTCTCTGTTTCGTATGGAGATAAAATAACCCACCCTGCTAGTTCCCTCTTTATGATTGTTTCTGGTATGTTAACTCTAGTCGCGATGATATCGTTAGTCGTTGGCGGTATTGGAGTAATGAACATCATGCTAGTTTCTGTATCAGAACGAAATCATGAAATTGGTATACGTAAAGCCGTCGGGGCTTCAAGTCGTAATATTCTTATGCAATTCTTATTCGAGGCTTTAATTTTATCTATCTTAGGTGGAATTCTCGGTCTAATATTAGGATACGTCCTTGCCTTTATTATCTCGACTATAACTCCTTTCGCCCCGCACATTAGCTTGGGTATAATCTTAGTAACCTTCTTAACAACCCTAGTCGTTGGAATTATTTTTGGCATTTATCCAGCCTTGAAGGCCGCCTCGAAAAACCCAATTGATTCCCTGAAACATTATCGCTAGTGATATAATATAATCATGAAGAAATTATTAGAGAAGTTACCATTTTACAATTCGTTAGTTTTACCATATCATTTTTCCCAATCTATTGTCGCAAATTTAAAGTATAAATCTCCAGGTAAAAAACTTCGCATTATCGGTGTAACCGGGACAAACGGTAAAACTACAACCAGTTTTATGATTTGGAATATGTTAAATAAAGCCGGCCATAAAACCGGTATTATGACGACTGTAGCTTACGGTATAGATAAGTTAGAGCCCGAACTCGGCCACATGACTACCGTGGATGCTTTTACTTTAAATAAGCGCATTTCCGAAATAAAAGAGAAAGGCGCCGAATTTCTTGTTCTAGAGATAACCTCTCATGCTCTCGCTGAATTTAGGACTTTGGGCATTCCGGTAGAAATCGCAGTCTTTACGAATTTAACTCATGATCATCTCGATTATCATAAAACCGTTGAAAATTACCGTAATGCAAAAGGAAAATTGTTCAAAAAGGCCAAATTTAGTATTCTAAATGCCGACGATAAGGCGACGGAATATTATAAAACTATTGCGAAAGATTATATCACGTATGGTATAAAAAACGGCGAATATAAAGCTGAAAAAATCCAGCTATCGGTCTCAGGCGTAAAATATTTATATCATGACATGAATATTGAAACGAAAATTCCTGGAAAATTTAATGTCTATAATTCTCTTGCTACCGTCTTAGTTGGTGAAAGACTAGGACTAACAAAAGACGAAATCGAAGTCGGAATTAGTTCTCTGACTGAGGTAGAAGGACGTATGAATATTATTGATGAAGGACAACCTTTCACGGTCATCGTCGATTATGCCCACGCCCCCGATGCTCTAGAAAAAGTCTTCGAATCCATAAAGGGACATAAAGGCAGAATCATCTCCCTTCATGGCGGAGCCGGTCGTCGCGACCCCTCAACTCGTCCTATAAGAGGCGAAATTCTTGCCAAAAATTCTGATCTCGTCATAATTACCGAAGATGATTCCCGCGACGAAGACCCCGAAAAAATCGCCGAAGGTTTCATTGAGGGGGCTAAAAAGGCCGGAAAAATTCTCGGTAAGAATCTAATAAAAGAATTAGATCGTGAAAAAGCAATTAAAATCGCCCTAGACTCAGCTAAGAAGGGTGATCTCGTCTTGATTCTTGGGAAAGGCCACGAAAAAACCATTCTCCGCGCTGACGGACCGCACGATTTTGAAGATATAAAAGTTGTAAAGAAAATTCTTAAAGCTAAAAAGAAATCATAAAAGAATTACTCAGGCAAATATTCCGCTATACCATCGATAATTTTTTCAGAATTAATCTCTAGCGCGTAAGCAATAGCTGTAGCGCAGGCCATATATGAAACCGCTGTTTCCCCGGGGACGAACGTCGCGACAGAATAAACCTCAGAATTAATCGAAAGAGTCGCTTCGGTTCCCTTAGAATAGAGTTTAGAATTTAAAACCCTAACATCGGACCCTCCTTGACCAAAAGTAATTGTCTTTTTTGTTCCCTTAAATTCTTTAAATGTGTCGTAATTCATGTCATCATGATTCAAAATCACAATTTCTGGCTTCATATCAAACAAAGTCTTTTCATTATCTAAATATTCTTTCGGTTCCATATCTTTAAGTCCGGCAGTAACGAAATTTGTCATCGCTGCAACCGTAACGGGTAATCCATAAAAAACATTATCCCTTAAACCTTCTGCTGGGACTGTAACGATAACGTAGTTAGCCCCTGCCTTCCAGGCATCGCTTAAAAATTTGTGGAGCATTCCGAGTTTAAATGGCTGGTCTGAGGCTAAAACTGCAACCTGCTCTCCCGACGCTCTTAGAATTTCGTGTACATAGTGCGCAACGGTAGTTTTCCCAGTAGTACCAGTAATCGCAACCAACTTCATATCTTTCATCGGATTACCGTAATAGGACTTCAAGACTTTCGCTTTGATTTTTTGGGACTTAGATTTTAACCCACCTTTTCTATTTTTGCTTCGGTTATTCTTTTCCCTCTCCATAATAATCTTATTATATCATTCTTTTGAGAAAATAAAAAAATAAAGAGAAACACATAAAAAACCGGCTTACTTGAGCCGTGGCGGAAGCGAGAGGATTCGATACGAAGTACGAATCCCGCTTTTTGTGATACTCTGAAAGAGTGTGGCGGAAGCGAGAGGATTCGAACCTCCGAGACGGTCAACCCGCCCACACGATTTCGAGTCGTGCGCCTTCAACCACTCGGCCACGCTTCCACCTACAATTTTATCATATTTTCTCTTAAGCTCCAAGACTTTAACCTTATTTTAAGATATAAATCCCCCTAAAAAGTAATGAGGACACTGTAAAGTGTCCTCAGATTGATAGATTACGGGGTGACGACGATCTCGACGTACTGGGCGTTAACCCAAACGACACCGTCCTCGTCGTCTTCAATGCTATCAGGAAACCATTCATCTCCCTCAGGAGTGTTCAGGATATCCTCAACGGAGAATCCATAGAAATCTCCGTTAGCATCGTTGAAGACGTCCCTCTGAACTAGTAGGGTCTGAGAAGCAAGCTCCATAGTGAAGCCAGACTCCCCGAGAGTTCCACAGTAGTTCGTGGGGCCCTCCTCGACATCGAGGACGCCAGGGTCGTTACGGACATTCGCCTCAAAAGTGAAGCGAATAATCCGAGCCGGAACCGGCTCAGCCTCGTACTCCGGCACGGTGTACGAAGTGCAACTCCTGTTCCAAAGCAGGAGCACGATCCCAATAAGGCCAACGAGGAACGCGAAGAAAACCTTCTCGTCATTGTTCATGAAGTCCCCTTTCTAAAGGACGACAATTTCTTGTACAACTATAATTATATCACACATATTGAAAAATGTCAAGGGCAACGCCTTAAACCTATCCCCTATTTGCATTTTTTAATAAAAAGTAAAAGAGGGCGCCAATTAAGGCGCCCTCGAAAGGGTTAGACGACTTCAACCATATCGGCGAGGAGCCAGACGACTCCGTCGTCATCTTCACCGATTTCCTCAGGGAATTCTGACACGGATCGGACATCCTCTACGGCGATGCCGTAGTAAAGAGCATTATCGACCTCGTAGAGGTCCCCCTCCTCGGTCACAAATCCAGAGGGGAGCTCTATACTGATGTCCCCCTCAGTGACTCCGATGATATCCTCGTCGGAGCGGACCCCCGCGTCTCGGAGGATAGGCGTGCCACTAGTGACACGCATGGTCGACGTCGGGGCCGACCCTTCGCTCTTTGACGAGCATCCTGCTACTAGCAGAGTGGTAGCCAGGATGATAGCGACAGCGACGGACAGAATGAAGTTCTTCTTCATCGTTTCCCCTTTCTAAGGAACGACTTACGTATAATCAACATTATAACACACAACGCCAAAAATGTCAATACCTACCCCTATAATTTATAATAGATATTTCAGTAGACCCTAAATATAATATAGGTGTTATAATGACCATATGGACAATACATTAAACCTCTGGCTTGGCATTATAATTATCTCGATTATCGGAACTTTTGCCCATTTCCTCTACGACATCAGTAAAGAAAATCGTATCTTAGGGCTTTTTACCGCTGTAAACGAATCGACCTGGGAGCATATAAAAATTGCTCTGACTCCTTCCCTTCTCTGGTGTCTCTATGATGGGTATTTTTACGGCGAAAATCCGAACTATTTTTGCGCAAAATTAATTAGCCTTCTCGTTCTCGTATTTTTTATCCCTGTAGTCTTCTATTCTTATAAAAAACTTACCCATAAACCAGTTCTCGCCGTAGATATCCTTACTTTCTACGTTGCGATTATTTTAAGCCAATTCTCTTTTTACGGAATCTTAGAGCTAAATCCAATGTCTCATCTCGGAACCTATTTCTCTTGCCTCGGCCTCTTTATCTTCTTTGGGGCATACATGACTTTAACTTTGGCCCCGATTAAAAATACTATCTTTAAAGACCCAATAACTGGGAAATACGGTTTCAGCGCTCATCGGAACTTCTTTAAAAACCTTAAGAAAGCTCGTGCTAATAAACGCAAAAACAGGACGAAAAAATAATATATCGAAAATCTTAAAAATATGGTATAATAAATCTGTTACCTTCTGGGTAATGCTCATTTCATTTCTAGGTGGATGTTTTTTATAACTAATCAACATCCACATGTACCGCAAGACCCTAAAGGTCTTAAAGTATACCATAAAAATCGTTGTGTGTGCCCGTAGCTCAGCTGGATAGAGCGTTTGCTTGCGGAGCAAAAGGTCGTAGGTTCGAATCCTGTCGGGCATACCAGAATCAGAAGAAGACTCCGCAGGAGTCTTATTTTGATTCTGAAATATCCAACAGGTTCGAGCCCAAGGTTCGCATCCCGTACGAAGTGCGGGATTCCCTTATCCTGTCGGGCATACCAAATAAAATTAAGACCCTTTAGGGTCTTAATTTGATATATTCATTCTAAAAAACTTATGTTATAATGAAGCCATGCAGTGGGAATTAATTACAAATATCATCTTAATATCATCTTTTATAGCTCTTGGAATTTTCGTAATCCTAGGCCTTATCCAATGGATTACCCGAAAATCCCTAAAAAAGGTAGACAAACAACTCCGTTGGATGCCTTTACCTCTAGCCCTGATGGCTTTTACTTATTTCCTTTTTGATAAAGTTATTATTCTCGCGACTCGTCCGAACGGCTCCGGGGAGCCCTCCTTCCCTTCTACCCATGTCCTAGTCGTAACGACGATTTATTTCATCGTAACCATTGTTCTCCCAAAATATGTAGAATCAAGAAAAATCAGACTCGTTCTTGAGATCCTCATCTTAATTCTAGTTTCATTAACCTGTACTGGTCGCGTTCTCGCCGGTCTTCATACCCCAATAGATGTAATTGGTGGCTTAATCTTCGCCTTCGCCTACAGTGAAATTTATTACCAAATCATTAAAAATAGGAAGAAAAAAGAGAAAAAAGCTAAGAAAGAGAATAGATGAGCAGTATCTTTACGAAAATTATTAAAGGAGAAATCCCCTGTTATAAAATCTATGAAGACGATAAAACCTTTGCTTTTCTTGACATAAATCCAGAAACTAAGGGCCACACTCTTGTAGTTCCGAAAAACGAAGTCGATAAAATCTATGAACTCGACGATGAAGACTACGAGGCCCTCATGAGAACCGTAAAAAAACTCTCAAAAAATATGGAAAAAGTCCTCGGAAGAAGAACCCTCTGGAAGGTTATCGGGACCGATGTCCCTCATGCTCATGTCCACCTTCTTCCTTATGATGAAACTTGGGAACACGGCCGAAATTTAAAACTAACCGAAGAGGAATTCGAAGAGATTCGCCAAAAACTCGCCTTGTGATATAATTAAAGGTATGAAATTTGCGAGTAGTTATGAACCGGGGGAATATGAAGCTGATATTTATTCAGCTTGGGAGGCTAGTAATATTTTTAATCCTAAAGTTTCGACCGTCCCTGTCGATGATGATGACAACGGCGTTGACGATAGGTTAAATACTAAAAATGAGACCTATTCAATTGTCATGCCCCCTCCGAACGCTAACGGAAACCTGCATATCGGTCATGGCCTAACTATTGCTCTAGAAGACTCATTAATTAGATATCATCGTTTAAAGGGTGATAGTACTTGGTATATACCTGGCGCCGACCATGCTGGTTTCGAAACTTGGGTCGTTTACGAAAGAACTCTCGAGAAAGCCGGACATACTCGCTTTGAATATTCGCGTGATGAGTTATATTCTAGGGTTTGGAATTTCGTTGCTGAACAGCGCGGAAATATGGAACTCCAGCTTCGCGCTCTTGGATCCTCTTGTTCTTGGGATGATCTAACCTTTACTTTGGACGAAAACGTCATTGATCGTGTTTACACGACTTTCGAGAAGATGTGGAACGACGGACTTATTTACAGAGGAGAAAAATTAGTTAACTTCTGTCCAAAACATCAAACCGCATTCGCTGATATCGAAGTTGAACACAAAGACGAAAAAGGGACTCTTTGGGATATCGCTTATAAACTATCAGAGGATAACTCTAAAGAAATTATTGTTTCTACTACTCGCCCCGAGACTTTGTTTGGCGATGTCGCTGTCGCAGTAAACCCTGAAGACGAACGCTACAAAAAACTAATTGGAAAAACCGTTAAATTACCCCTTACTGATAGAGAAATTCCTATTATCGCAGACGAACATGCTGATCCCGAATATGGTACCGGCGCCGTAAAAATTACCCCTGCGCACGATTTTGATGATTTTGAGGTTGGCGAACGACACGGCCTTCTTCGTATTAAGGTTATTGCCGAAAACGGGACTATGATAAATGTCCCAGAGGAGTATGATGGTTTAACTACTTCGGAATGTCGCAAAAGAGTCCTAAAAGACCTAGAAAAACAAGATTTATTAAGGGGGGAAAGAAAAACTGAACACGCTGTAGCTCATTGTTATAAGTGTGGAACCGTCATTGAACCAATGCTTAAGGAACAGTGGTTTGTAGATGTAAAACCTCTTACTGAAAAAGCGATTAAAGCCCTAGAGGAAGATAAAATAAAATTTTATCCTGAAAGTAAGAAAAAAATCCTGATTAATTACTATAAAAATCTAAAAGACTGGAATATTTCTCGTCAAATCCCTTGGGGTATTGCAATACCGATGTTCCGTAAAATCGATAAATATGCAACTGATGAGCCTGACTGGATTTTTGATCGTCGTACAAATCTAAAAGAAATCGAGAAGGCTGGCGTAAAATATGTCAGAGACGAAGATACTTTTGATACTTGGTTTTCTAGTTCTCACTGGCCAATTGTCTGTACTGATTGGAGTGAAGAAAACCTTAGTCCATATTACCCCTTAAATGTTATGGAAACCGGTGCCGATATTCTCTTCGCCTGGATTGCTCGGATGATTATGATGGGGCTTTACGTTACGGGTGAAGTTCCCTTCCGTGAAGTCTATCTTCATGGTTTGGTCCTGGATGCGCATGGCAAGAAAATGAGCAAATCTAAGGGTAACGTAATAAACCCAATGGACTTAGTTGCAAAATATGGCTCTGACGCCTTCAGATTAGGTATTCTAAGGGGTCGCTCCGCCGGAATGAACCAAGCTTTTTCTGAGAACTCCGTCATTTCTGGACGTAATCTCTGTAATAAACTTTGGAACATCTCCCGCCTCGTCCAGACTATTGTCGATGAATCCGAAGAACCCGGAGGAGCTAATACTGAAGATGATAAGACGTCGAAAAATGTTCTTTCGCGACCATCCGCGACTAACGAGGAGCGGAGTGAGCGAGCTCGCCCCATAACGATGGGCGAGAGCGAGCGAGTCGCGAAAGAAACATTTTCGATGTCATATCCTACCCTCAACATGGGCGAAGACTGGATCTGTCGCGAGATTAACGATTGTCTAGAGGCTATAGATGAAAATATGAAGACGTATCGTTTCTCTGAATCCGTTGAAACCCTCTACCAGACTATCTGGGATAAATATGCCGACTGGTTCTTAGAAAGCCAAAAAATCTATAAAAACGTCCCACTACTAAAGAAAACCTTAGAGACTCTTCTTATTGCGCTCCATCCTTTCGCCCCCTTTGTAACTGAGGTAATTTGGCAGAATCTAAGCTGGACAGAAGGTTTTATCGCTACGGAAAAATGGCCCAAAAAACTCGAATATGACCAAATTTCGGCCGAGGAGTTCGAAAGCATAAGAACTATCGTGTCTGAAGTCAGAACGACCTTACAGGCCCTTCCAGGTACCAATAACGCGAAAAAATATGGTCTATTATACGATAATGACAGTATTATCGAAGATAACCAATTACTGATTAAGACCTTGACGAAAGTTCCTACTATTTCTAATCTTAACGGTTCCCCGAGAGGTCTACGTTTAGCCCTTGCTAATCATGAATTATATCTGGACGTACCAGAGAAAGTCGTAAAAGAATATAAAGAAACTTTAACCGAGAAGATTCTCTCTGTTGGGCGCGAACTCGATTCCCTTAATGCTCGGATGA
>JAFOHW010000061.1 GCA_017421685.1 Candidatus Saccharimonadota bacterium
AAAAATACCGAGATACCGGCTTTTAATTCGAATGGTGGTGGCGCCGACTGGACTTGAACCAGTGACACAAGGCTCTTCAGGCCTCTGCTCTACCAACTGAGCTACAGCGCCACGACTTCTAAAGTATATCACAAATATGTTATAATGAAAAGTATGAAAAATATTAATACTTCGCCAATTTCTGGCACCCAAGAATTACTTCCAGAAAAACAAGCTATTTTTAATAGCCTAAAAACCAAAATAAACGAAGTATACGAATCTCACGGCTTCTTTAATATTGAAGCTCCAATACTCGAACGAACCGAAGTTTTAAAAGCTAAAGCAGGAAGCGAAACCGAAAAACAAATTTACAATGTTTATAAAACCGCTGAAGAAAAAACCGATTCAACCGAAGCCTTAAGATTTGATCATACAGTTCCTCTCGCGCGATACATTATTGAGCATGAAAATAACTTAGTCTTTCCTCTAAAGGTCAGTCAACTCGGGCTTAATTTCAGAGGAGAACGGGCTCAAAAAGGACGATTCCGCGAATTTTATCAATGCGATATTGATATCTTAGGAAGAAACTCTCTGCCTATATCCTACGACACTGATATAATTTCTACTCTCCTGGACACATACAACTCTTTTGAACTAAAAACCCCAGTCATCGCCCGCATCAATAATCGCAAAATTCTTTCTGGATTAATCGAATTTTTAAATCTTCAAGAAAAATCTAGTGAAATCTATAGTATAATAGATCACTCCGAAAAAGTTTCTCCAGAAAAAACTAAAAATAGTTTTACAGAAATTGGGCTTTCCGAAAACGACATCAAAAAAATCCTAGCTTTTATTGGCCTTCACGGAGAACGTGCTTTCGTTATAAAAAATCTTAATAGCCTCAACATCAACAATGAGCTTTTCATGTCCGGCGTCTCGGAGCTAGATGCCGTCTTATCCTTACTTGAAGCAACAGGATATACAACCCAAATCTCTGCCGATATGAGAATTGTCCGTGGTCTTGATTACTATACTGGAACCGTTTTTGAATTTATGCTACCAGAATATAAAGAAATCGGTTCAATCGGTGGAGGAGGCCGTTACGAGAATCTAACCAGCCGTTTCTCCTCAAATCACTCATTCCCAGGAGTCGGAGGATCTATTGGTCTTACTAGATTATTCTTTGTTCTAGATGAATACGGCCTACTGAGAGATAACCACGCTTCTCTTATTGATTATGCGATAATTCCCCTCTCAAATAACGAAATTCCTTATGCTACAAAAATAGCAAAAGCTTTGCAGGATCAAAAATTAAAAACTTCTTTAATTATGACCGACAAGAAACTTGGTGATAAAATCTCTTATGCAACAAAATTCGCAAAATTCGGCATCATTATCGGAGAAATTGAAGCAAACTCAAAAACTGCTCGCGTTAAAGATTTTGAAACCGGAGAGGAGAAAGTCGTCGACGCTAAACCGCTACTTACTAATTCTCCTTCAGAAACGCCCCACTCTGTCTAGACCATAATTTTTGATATTCGCCATTTTTCTTCAATAGTTCATGATGGGAACCTTTTTCAACAATCTTTCCTTCATTTAAAACCACAATCTCATCTAACCCAGCAATTGTAGAAAGTCGATGCGCAACTACAATCGATGTTCGCCCCTTCATTAAATTAGCTAAGGCTCCCTGAATCAAAGCTTCTGATTCCGAATCCAGAGCCGACGTTGCTTCATCCAAAACCAAAATCGGTGCATCCTTCAAAATCGCTCGTGCTATCGCGATTCTCTGTCTCTGACCGCCAGATAATTTTACTCCTCTTTCCCCAACCAGAGTATCATATCCGTCCGGAAGTCCACAAATAAATTCATCCGCGTTAGCAAGTTTAGCTGCCCTCAAAACTTCCTTTTTTGTCGCATTCGGTTTCCCATAAGCAATATTATCAAATACCGAACGATGAAATAAAGAAGCTTCTTGCGGAACATAAGCAATCGCCTCACGTAAACTATTCTGCGTTACATCACGAATATC
Organism: Candidatus Saccharimonadota bacterium; assembly: GCA_017421685.1. Classification (GTDB taxonomy): domain Bacteria; phylum Patescibacteriota; class Saccharimonadia; order Saccharimonadales; family Saccharimonadaceae; genus Nanosyncoccus. The sequence goes on from JAFOHW010000061.1 coordinate 2,012, forward strand.
TTTCCCGTCAATATAAATCGCCCCCACCGAAATATCGTCAAATCGAAGCAGTAATTTTGTTAAAGTAGTTTTTCCAGAACCTGAAACACCCACTAATCCAACTGAGCGTCCTGCTGGAATTTTTAAATCAAAATCTGAGAACAATTTGTCTTTTTGATCATGATGCCTAAAGTCAATATGACTAAACTCGACAACCCCATCCTTAACTTTCAAAACAGCATCCGTCTTATCGTTAATAATCAATGGCATATCTAAAATCCCTACCATCTCGCTCGCGTCCCCAAAAGACCTATTAATACGTCGAAGTATATGATTGATTAACCAGACATTTGAAAGTAGCGAATTTGATACCGAATACAGAAATACCATGTTAGCAATCGTCAGACCAAACAAGTCATGACTCATGACAATTAAAATCAAAAGCAAAGCCATCGTAATCGTATTAACAACATTCATCGATAAATTTCGCCAAAACGAAATCTTCGCAGAATCCATCGTCGCAAGACGCGTTCGTTTGGTCGCCCGACCAAACCTAGCCCTCTCATACTTTTCTCTCGCATACGATTTTACCGAAATCTCGTTAGTAATCGAATCAGCTAGTTGGCCCGTCTGCCTATTCTCAGCATCAGCCAATGCCGAATCATAATGTCTAGTTTTGTAATATGTCACAATCGAAATCACTAAATAAACAATCGCATAGACCAATAAAATAATTCCAAATGGCAAACAAACCGCCATCGAAATTCCAACCGAATAAACTAAAGTCAAAAACAGCGGATAAATATCCCAAATAAACCCAGATTTTAGGCCTATAAACGCATTCGGTAATTTATTCGCGGCCGAAGTCAGCGAACCAGAAAAATGATTATTATGAAAAGTCATTGATTGATTTATGACAGCGTCAAAAGCCATCTTACTTAAATATTCCCCGCACTTCGCGTCAGTTAACCAATCTATCCAATCTAAAGCTCGTATAACTACTAAATTATTGACTCCCGCCGAAATAATTGTAAAAAGTAAAATCGGCACATAATCGGAAATATTAAAATTTCCTCCCGAAAGTTTGCCGATTATCTCGGAAGTCCCAAATGGCACAATTACATTAGAAATCAAAATCCAAATCGGAACTAACAACAACATTAAAATTGTGCTAATTTTATATCGCCATAACGCTTTCCAAAAATAATATAACGTTCTTCTTATCCGAACTGGTTTCTTCTCTTTTTTCATGGTACAATTATAGCATGAAAAGATTAGAAGACATCGTAAGCTTATGTAAACGTCGTGGTTTCATTTTTCAAGGTAGCGAAGTCTACGGTGGCATGGCTGGAACTTGGGACTATGGCCCCCTCGGCGACATTTTAAAAAGAAAACTCATGAATGAATGGTGGAATTATTTCGTTGAAAAACGTGACGATATCTACGGCATCGATTCCGCAATTCTTATGAACCCAAAGACTTGGGAAGCTTCTGGACATACCACAACATTTTCCGACCCGCTAGTTGAATGTAAAGAATGCAAAAGTCGTTTCCGCGCCGATAAGATAGCCGACGGAATTAGTGAATCCGTAACGACCGAGGAATTTCTAAAAACTCATACAAAATGTCCAGTTTGCGGAAAAGAAAACTGGGGACCAATTCGAAAATTCAATATGATGTTTTCAACTCGCGTCGGAGCAGTCCTTCCAGACGATGACGCCGAAATGACCAAAAATACAACTACTTATCTTCGTCCAGAAACCGCCCAAGGAATCTTCTCGAATTATAAGAACATCATAGATACGATATACCCCGACATTCCTTTCGGTATAGCCCAACAAGGAAAAGCTTTTCGAAACGAAATATCGCCCCGTGATTTCATTTTACGCGATCGCGAATGTACCCAAATGGAAATAGAATACTTCATAAAACCCGAAACCTGGGAAGAAGAATTCGAGAAAATTCGCCTACTCCAACACGACTTTCTCGAAAATATTATAAAACTAAATCCCGAAGATATAACCGAATACGAGGTTCCCGAAAATGATCGCGCCCATTACTCTAAACGAACTATTGACTTTATGTTCAATTATCCTAACGGCGAAGAAGAACTCATGGGCCTAGCTTACCGAACCGATTTTGATTTAAGAAACATCGAAAAAGCTTCCGGAAAATCTATGGAATATCGCGACAAAAAAACCGGCGATAACTTCGTTCCTCACATCATCGAACCCTCAATCGGTGTTGAACGACTATTTCTCGCTGTTCTTTCGACCGCTTATACCGAAGATGAAATAAACGGCGAAAAAAGAATTGTTCTAAAACTCCCAGAAAATTTAGCGCCTTATCGCTTCTGTGTTTCTCCGCTTCTTAAAAATAAACCAGAACTAGTCGAAAAAGCTAAAGAAGTCTACGAAAAACTTCGAGAGAAATATGTCAATGTGACTTGGGACGACTCCGGCAATATTGGAAAACGCTATCGCAAACAAGACGAAATTGGAACCTTCGAATGTGTTGTTATCGATTTTGACACTTTAGAAGACAATACCGTAACCATCCGAAACCGCGACACGACAAAACAAACTCGCGTTAAAATCGAAGAATTATAAGGTTATGTTTTTAAAACATAACCTTTAATTTCAAAAACATAATCTCTAGATTTTTAAACATAAACATGTTATGATAAGCTCATAAATAGGAGATATATTATGGCTAAAAAAACCAAAGACAACAAAAAACTCATTATCGGTATCTGTTCCGCAGTAGCCGTAATAGTCGTTGTAGTTGTAGCAATAATTCTTGCAACTCGTGGCACTAATCTGGATGATTCATATTTTGTTTCTGACGGAACTAAATATGTCTTAACCGTCGAATCAGATGAACTTGATTTTAGCGAGGACGAAGCTGAATATACCCCAATAAAAACCCATATTGTTTATACCTATTCCGGAGACGAAATTACTGGAATGAAAACCTATGCTGAATATTCTAGCCCCGAATCCGCTAAAGCTGCCTTCGAGGCTCTAAAGTCTGCTGGCGAAGAAACGGAAGGTGCAGAAGTCAACGGAAAATATATCGTCATGACTAATACTCCCGACCAATACGAAGGCATGACCTCAGCCGACGTAAAACAACAAGTCGAAGTTATGGAAATGTTAAAAAACATGAACCTCGACAATAACAAAACCGAATCCACCACAGAAACCGAAACTGAATAATTAAAATACCTCCGGACCAAACCTGGAGGTATTTTTTTAAGCCAAAATTATTTTTTTCCAGCTTCCTTAATCATCTTTTTTGCTTCACTTATCTTATCCGAAATTACGCTTTTCGCATCACCAACAGCTTCTTTTACGTTTTCTTTTATCCTGATTTCAGGATGCTTCTCAGCATAACGCTCAATCGAATCCTTAATCACTTTTTTCGCCGACTCTAAACCTTCAAAAGCCTTGACCTCAGTCGTCCCCGCCTTCTTTAAATCTTTATAATGATTGAAATGATATTCAATCTGCTTTAATGTTTGCGCTGGCAAATCTTCTAATTTTTCATAAGCATCACCGTTGTTCCTATCATCCGCCGGAACACAGATGATTTTATCATCGACCTCTCCTCCATCAACAAATTTCATTACGCCTAAAATTTTTGCCTTCATCCAAACCCCAGTCGTAAGAGGCTGTTCCGTAATCATCAATACATCCAATTCGTCGCCGTCTTCGTCCAAAGTTTGCGGGATAAACCCATAATTACAAGGTTTCGCAAAAGCCATTGGCTCAACTCTATCTAGCATAAAGCAAGCATGCTCGCGATCCCATTCAATCTTGTGGTTTGAGCCAGTTGGAATCTCAATCACAACATTAAGCTCACCTTTCTCATAATCACCAGGCGTTAAAACCTTATTAAAATCTGCCATAATATCTCCTTTCTGTCCCTAAATTATACCATATTTTATAAACTTGTCGCAATCTTAATTAAGCTAAGTACTCTCAAAAAAATTTTCTCGTTCGCCTTAACCTTATTGACAACTCCTAAACTAGTCGAGGCCATCATCCTAAGTAGCTTGATCTCATTCTCTCCATATTCTCCCCTAGTATCCTCAATAAAACCTCCCGCAAGTCCATCCCAGCCATATTTCAATTCTGCCAACAATTTTCTGCCCATTACATCCCGATATAAATTAACTTCTTCGCCCATCGCCCTTGAAACGTTTAAAGAAAACCAACCATAAACTAATTCCTCGTCCATACCCGAATTAAGCCCTTTGAGACATTGCTGAACAATTTTAAAATATTCCGGGCTATCAGAATTCTCCGAAACTAAACTAATCTTCTTTAAAATTAAACTTGCCTTTTCTAATCTATTAAAATCTTTCAATATTTCACCATAATGTTCAACCATTTTTGCTCCAGTAATAATCCCAAATTCGCTTCTCCCTTGGTGAATATTAAAATCCGTCAAGGTAAACATCTCGATACTCCCCGCAAGCTTCGATTTCTCTTTTCGAACCCCCTTTGCAATCGCCGAAAGTTTCCCATTCGACGTTATTAAATTCAAAATTCTATCCGCCTCGCCATAGTTTGTTCGCCGAAGCACATACCCTAACGTTCTAATATCATTTCCCGCCATATCGTTCCGCATATTCTTTTATATCTTCTGGCCTCATCGTTTCCTTATTTAAAAACCCGACGACGCCATATTCAGATAAATCTTTTTCTGAAAAATCTAACGACGAAACCACGACAATCGGAATTTTTGCCGTATCCGTATACGAAACCAACTCATTCAAAAACGTAAAACCATCCGGTCCATCTAATAAAATATCTAAAAAAATTAAATCTGGGACATTCCCCTCAGAAATATAGGACATCGTTTCAATCGCATTTGGAAAAATCTTAAATTCTCTAATTCCTAGAGAACGACCCATGCTCTCCGCCATTATTTCATCGTCATCAACAATAAAAATCATACAAATAAACTCGCTTGTTTCGAAATTGGCAATTCAACATAAAAACTCGTTCCGTCACGATGACGAATTGCTCCAACATTCGCATTCATATATCGAGAAAACCGCGACGCGATATAAAGCCCGAGTCCAGACGACCCCGGTCGCATTGCGATAGAAGTAGGTTTTTTTATCCATCCTCTTTTCATTTCTCTCCAAACATCCATCGGTAATGTCGGACCATAATCTCGAATTAAAATTTTAATCCTATCTTTAGCCTCGCGCACAATTAACTCCGCTCTCGTCCCTTCGCCAGAGTAATGTATCGCATTTAATAAAAAGTTATAAACAACACTATATAATAAATCCCGATTCGCTGTAACTAGCCTCGCTCTATTCATATATTTAATATACAAGTCTCGTCGATTATATTTAAACAAATAGTCCAACTCTCTCGAAACCGCATCGCAAACCTCCCTAACCGAAACTGGCGCCATTTCAAATAATCCATCTTCAAGACGTTTAACTTTAATCAAATCATTTACTTGCTTTAAAGCTCGTTCCGAAACACTAACCATCTCAGAACGAATATGCTCTCCATGCTCATCCATTTCGTCAAATGATAAAGCGAGTTGTCTCAATACCGACAAAGGCGCTTTTAACTCATGCGCAACAACCAAAATACCATCTACCTCACTCTCCATGCCCTAATTATAGCATACTATCGATTAAAGGTAATTGTTCCTAGTAGTTTATCAAAATCTTCCTTGAATAAAACTGAGTCCGTTTGCATGATCACGGTCTTATCACGAATCTTAAAAATAACAATATATCCATTTAGATCCGTATTCGGGATTGTTCCAGTATAGCGATTCGCCGATTCTCCATTTACCGTGATAGACTCCATCGTCAAATTCGAGTCTTTTTTATCCATTTCTCTCTGATATTCCTCAGCAACATCATCAAAACTCTTGTCTCTAATTGTGACCCTAAGCGCGTTAATCGTATCCTTACTTACTGCTTCAACCTGCAAAGGATTAAAGTAAGCATTATAATCACCACCGGTCGTCGCCGCTTTCGCAACATAGACACTCCAGGTTTTCGGATATTCAAAACTAAGCTGTCCATAATCTACCGGACCCGAAAAATTCTTATATGGATATTTCTCCCTCTCTTTGAACTCATCCTCGTCTTTTTTCGCCTGTTCATCTTTCGCAACCGCCACCGCAGAATCAATCTCTCCCTGAGAAAGCGTCTGGGCATCTTTATATTGCATAAACATCCAAATAAACAGCCCAATAAACGTAACTGCGATTAGCGACACCACAATAATTACAATGGTTTTTATTAACCCAGAAATATCTTTTTTCGGTTCAGGCTGGACCTGTACCTGCTGGACCATTGGCATTCCTGCCGGTCCTGGCTGAGCAGGTCGTACTGGAGGCATTTGTGTATTTTCCATAAGCTTATTATACCATACTATTTGCTAAAATCTTCCGATAAAACTTCGATTTTATTTTTTAAATTATCTAAATCTTTTTCAATTTCTTTTGCTAAAGCTATTGTGCTTTCGTATTTCTCCGTCGCTTCTTCTAATTTAAACTCATCTGAATAGAACCACGAAACTTCCTCGTCTAATTTTTCTATTTTCTGATTTATATTCATTTTATTCTCGCTCATAAACCTCCTTTACTTCTGCTTTGATTTCGTTATCATATGTTGTAATTTTTACAACATTCCCTGGCGATATCTTTCCTCTTAAAATAGCGTAACCTTGTTTTAGTATTTTTTCCGGGTTTAACGCCTCCAATACTTCACACTTTCTCTTAACTCTTTCGTGCGTCCTATTTATAATTGAAATAATTTCATTCGAAACTTGCGAAATTTTATTTTGATTCTCCATTTTTTTCTGTTCGATCTTCATCAAAACATAATCCGAAATCTTCTCAACTTTTCCCCGAACCAACGCTTTAACCATCTTTTTTTCCGGAGTTAACATTTCGGCTAGATTTGACGGCGTAGACGCTCTGATATCCGAAGCTAAATCACATAAACTTTCATCCCTCTCGTGTCCAATCCCCGTCGCAACCGGAATTCTTGAAGACGCAATCTCTCTAACTAATTTTTCATCATTAAAACAAGATAAATCGTCCGCCGAACCCCCACCCCGAATAATCGCAACAACTTGAACTTCATTTTTTTCGTTAAAATATTTTAGAGCCCGAATAATCTGATCCGGCGCATCTAAACCTTGAACCTGAGTATGTGCAACTTGAATCTCAAGCCCGCCCCATCTCGCATTAATGATCTTTATGAAATCAGAATATCCCGCCGCCCCAGTCGATGAGATAATTCCAATTCGGGTTAAATCCTTCGGTATACCTCTTTTGCGAGAAACATCAAATAATCCTTCTGACGCTAGTTTCTTCTTTAAAAGTTCAAACGCCTTTTTTAAGCTTCCTTCCCCGACTGGCTTAATCGCCGTTACGGTTAGCGAGAATTTTCCCCATTTTGTTACCTTCGGAACTGCTCTAATTTGAACCTTCATCCCATCTTCTAGCGGAATTCTCAAATTAGCAAGCACCATAAAACAACTAACCGACGATTCTTCGTCCTTAATATCAAAGAATACCCATTTACCTTGGTTAACTTTAAAACTCGCCACCTCCCCAGTAATCAAAACTGACGAATATGCATACTCCAACGTCTGGTTCACTACGCTTATAAATTCTGTTGGGGTAAAGCTGACTGATAATCGAGATTCATCTTTTTCGGACCGTAAGCTTGGCCGAACGGCCTTGAATGTGTCCGAAAAAGATAAGTTCGATTGCTTAGTCATTTTTACCCTTTATGGCTTTATAATACGGCACCGAACCAGACACAATTGTAAATACGAGCGTTATAACTCTTGTCATTACGGTTACAATCGTCGCCGTTGGAAAATCTACTCCTAGCGCAATCATCACTCCAGCCATTCCTAATTCATATAATCCATAAGGAACAATCCCATCAAAAACCGATCCAATCGCCTCCCCAATCATAATGAACGGCAACAACTCTGGTCTTCCTAACGAAATTGCAACAATCCAATACGTCGCAATTTCCAAAAAACTATACAAAATGCCCCAAATAATTGGTTTCTTCAAAAACTTTTTACTCTTCTTTGCAATTTTTACGCTTTCATGGATATCTAAGAAATAACTGCTAATTTTTTCCGGACTAATTAACTGTCTTTTTCGTCCAAACGTAATAATTTTTGCAATAAATTTCGTAACCCTAGATACTATTTCCGAGAAAAAACTGATTCGTTTTTTACTACTCGCAATAAAAACAACTAAACTAAGCACAATAAAAACTCCAAAGTTCATAATTAACGCAACTGGAATAATCCACATCGCCTCACCTGGAATTAATTTAAGCGCCAGCAATACAAAAACCGCGATTAAGGCTTGAATATAATTAATCACCGTCGTCACTGCATACCGGAAAACGTATAGAAAGCTCGTCTGTCCCGCCGAAACTCCATACGGCGAAAGTCGGTACGACAGAAAAGCCAATCCCCCAATCCCTCCAGCCGGAATCGCATGATTAACAAAATTAAGCTCCGTCGAAATCCTTAATACTTCCTTATCCGAAATATTTTTTACGTGATGACTACTTTTTAAATAAGAAAAGAAAATCTGCCCACAAGCAAAATACATAAAAAGCTGTTCCGGAATTAAAAATAACAAAATGAAAATATTCGTTTCATGAAGATGGTTGAACGTTTCTAATATATCTGACCAATTCTGGTAAACGACATAACTAACTAGCACAATAGTTAAAACGATCAAAACTGTTCTAAAAGAAAACCACTTGTGATTTTTCTTAGCCATAAAATGATTATATCATAAAATAACTTCCCAAGAAAAAACCGCCTCTCGGCGGTTTCAAAGAAACTATCTAACTTCTACTCTGACTCGCGGTAAAGACTTTCCAGAAAAATGTGTCTTCTTAGTCTTAACGAAGGTAACAACCCCATCTCTTCCCGCATGAATCGTAAAGTTTTTAGACATATAAGTCCCAGGACCCGCAATTTTAGTAGCTCCAGTTTGACGAACTAAAACTTCGCCATTCTTAACTTTCTGGCCCCCAAAACGCTTTACGCCAAGGCGCTGGCCAGCATTATTATGGACATTTTTGGCGGTACCGCCAGCTTTTACGTGTGACATTTACTTCTTCCTTAAAATTAATATATCTCTCGCAACGATTTGCTTCTCTCGATGATAAAGAAGCCCCTCGCACGTTTTATTATTAACATTATACCCCAGTTTTTGAATTTAGTCAAGGATTTCGAGGCGCAAATACTCTCCATTTTCTCGAAGCCACGACGGCGCTGCGATTATAACCGGCACCCCTGTTTTTATTTGTTTAGACAAATTTTTCAAAAATCCTAAAACTATCGCCTGGCATTCATGTTTTTGCTCTTTAAACTCCATTTCTGTCGGAATTTTCGAAAACGGCTTCCCGAGATACCCCTCGCACGCCACCGCGTCTATCGGTTTTTCCCACTGAAAGGATGTCGCATCTCCTTGTTGAATTTTAAAACGCGTCTTAAAATCCCGACCCAATCCTTCTTCGAGCCCACTCGTCCGCCCGTCTTTACGGGGGACTCGTTCTGCCGTCGTCGGCTCGACGACGGCGAACACGCTCTCAGAAGAATTACGTCGGGATTTCGCCAACCATTCTATATTCTTCTCGGAATATTCGACCATCTTCTCACTAATATCCGTTCCATAGGCACGATAACCCATAAGAAGCGCCTCTTGTAATACTACTCCCGTTCCACAAAACGGATCTAAAATCCGCGAATTAGAATCTAAAGGTCCGCATAAATTAATTAAGACCTGCGCCAGTTTCGGCGGTAACATCCCAACTTTCGAATCTCTAGCCGGTCTAACCCGATCTCGCTCCGCATACGCATCAATATTCTGAACCCCGATTACTTTGTACCAATCCTCATTAACCTTAATAAGCTCAACTTTCCGCTCATTTTTCCCCGAAAGACCATTGTGTAAAGACGTCGCTGTCGATAAAACCGCTTCCCGATTCTCGACAACCCTAACGCTTCGCCCATGCCGAACTAAAATCTTTTTTAATTTCAAAGCTTCCGAACTTACACTCTTCTTCGATGCTCCTTTGGAATAATCCGAAACCCCAATCGTAATTTTGCCTTCTGGTAAATTAGCCAAAAACTCAATCGGCTTTAAATCTAATTTTTTCGCAAGCTTTAAGCTTCCCCCTAGCCGAGAAATTAAATCAGTCTCCTCTGCGCAATTTTTATCAGAATCCATCATTTCAAAAGTCGCTAGTTTCTCCGAAATCTTCCGAACATCAAAAAACAAACTCTCAAGCTCCGCTACCGACAACTCCGGCTGTCGCCCTAAAACTGCAAGGTATTTCATGCCTTAATTATACCACATTCTATTCCTAAGCATTTTACCAGAACCCACCTGCTAAATTCTAAATTTCAGTAATGATGAAACTTTAAAAAGGCTCTTTTGATTGTGTAATGAGATTCAATCTCGACAACCAAAAGAGCCTATCAAAATTTAATTATCTCTACTTCTTTAATATCGCTCTTTGCAAATCATCAAACGTATCCATAATACTACCATCACCTAAATCTCCAGTATAAACCAAATGAACATCTAAATCTTCATCGTCCGGATATTCGTCATAGTAATAATTGTAGAAATCTTCTTCTGCATCATAGAAGTCATCATGCGCCGAAGAATAAGCATCATAGACTGATTCCCAATTGCTACTACTAAAGCTGGTGTCATTGTAAGCTTTCTGCTTTGCAATATATTCTTTCCCAGCCTTAACTAAAGCATCGTAGCGCTGTTTTAATCCTTCTCCGAAAACCTTTAACTTTTCGCTTCCCGAATCAGTCAAATTCTCAACCAATTTTGAAAAATCATCCGTAGACATTAACTTTTCGGCATTATAATATTCTAAATCATCCATCCCTTCCTTAAATTCATGCATTCCTTCATAAGCTTTAAGTGTAGTCTCGATTTTCTCAGAACCCGGCGCATTTACATTAAATACTGCCAAGAACTTTTCGTACAGTTCTTTTGTTTCCGAATCTTTCATAACCCCACTGTTCATCTCGAACTGTTGTAGCATGCCATACATCTCATCGACATCTTCCTTACATCCATCAATATATTTTTTATAAGTCTCCGAGCTAACTGAGTAAACATTAGTAACATTTACGCTCGCTTTATAGCACGAACTGTTATACATAAAATCCGAAAGCTCATCATAAAACTCCATCGACTGATCATACATAATTTTATAATCAGGCTTAAACATTTTCGGAATAAAGATAGCAGCGATAACTCCAAGAATTATTACAACCGCTGAAATACCGAGCCCAATCCACAATCCAGTCTTATTACTACTCTCAGTAGTCTTTTTCTCAGCCTCGTCCTTTTTCGGGGCTTCTTCCGAGGTCTCCTTAGGCGCTTCTGCCTTAGTTTCTTTCGCCTTAGCTACCGTCGGATTAGCTTTTACTTTAGCTTCTTTATCTTCCATTTTACTCCTCTCTTTATTAATTCCATTTTATCATTAACTTAAACTTTTTACTATATTTTAAGCATCAAAAACCCAAACCTAAATTTAAATTTAATTATTTAACAATCAAAAACTTATTTTTACCCTTCTTAACAATCGCGATTTGTTCTAACTTAACATCTTCCGAAACTTTTACTCCGTTAATCGTAATCGCCCCTCCAGAAATAAACTCGCGCGCCTTCTTTTTCGATTCCGCAAGTCCTGTATCTACTAAAGCATCAACTAGTAAAGTTCCTTTCCTCACAACCGGCAAAAATTCCGCAAATTCACTAATTTCATCTTCAGTAAATTCTGCAAAATTCGTCTCACGATTAAATAATAGCTCAGTCAAATTTTCAATCGCCTTCGCATTCTTAACTCCATGAACGACTTCCGTAACCCCCTTCGCTAAAGTCTTCTGCGCTAATCGTTTTTCTGGAGCTTCTTTATGCTTCTTGAGAATCTCTTCAATTTCATCTTTAGAGAGTAAAGTATAAATCTTAATCAGATATTCGACCGAAGTATCCGGTTGATTAAGCCAAAATTGATAGAAGTCAAAAATTGAAGTATAATTTCCGCTTCCATTATCAGAACCAGCAAGCCAAATCGCATTTCCTTCACTCTTCCCAAACTTCCTTCCAGTTACCGGATCGATCACAAGCGGAGTAGACCAGACATCCGCCTTCCCGTCTTCAAGACGCTTAATTAAATGAATCCCAGAAGTACAGTTCCCGTACTGATCCGCTCCACAGAGTTGCAAAGAAACCCCATGTTCTCGGTACAAATGCAGAAAATCATAACCTTGAATCAACGTATACGAAAACTCCGCATAACTTATCCCCGAACCGCCTTCGCCAATTCGGTTCTGGACAAATTGACGATCAAGTAACTGTGTCATCGAAAATGCTTTCCCGACTTCCCTTAAGAAATCTAGATAATTAATTTTCGAAAACCAATCCAAATTATCAACCATCGTTAACTCAGCTTCCTCGCCTTCGCCTTCTTTTCCTGCCTTAATTACCCGTTCAATCTGTTCGCGAATACATTTTTTGTTATGTTCAACTTCATCCAAAGACTTCAAATCTCTCTCACTATTTTCCTTCGGATCACCAATCTGCCCAGTCGCCCCTCCGACTAACAAATACGGCTTATACCCATGGCGCACAAAACACGCACACATCATTAACGCCGCTAGATTCCCAATCGTCAAAGAATCCGCCGACGGGTCCGCTCCCCAATAAAACTTTTTCGACTCCCGTGTATCCAAATCCCCAGGATTCTCAATAGTACTTTCGGCCCTAAAGCCCCGATAAATTAATTCTTCAGATAATTTCATACAAATATAATACCATATCCTCCGAGTTTTAACCAGTAATATCTATTCGTCAAGAAATTCTAGCATATTTGACTTAAATTATTTATTAGATTTTGCTACATGTGAAATTACCAAATAAAAATAAAAATCTTACGGACCGGAGCATGTCCGTCCCATGCGAGAGGTCCGACTAAGATTTTTATTTTTATTATGCCGTAATTTTACCGTAGCTAAATTTAATAAAGAATTTAAATCAAACAATATCTAGAATTACAAAGACGCTCCCTCTCTCGCCTTATTTGCCCACTCATCCGCCATCTCATTAAACTCCGTCCCAACATGTCCTCGAACCCAAACCAACTTTACCGAATTCCTGCAATATAGCTCATACAACTCTTTGACTAAATCCAAATTCTTTATCTCTCCAGTTTTTTTCTTCCATCCATTCTTTTCCCATCCCGGCGCCCATTTCGTTAAAACATTAATCCAAAATTCTGAATCCGAATGAATTTCACATTCCTCATCTCCCGCATATTTTATCGCCGAAATCAAAGCCATTCCTTCCATTCGAATATTTGTCGTATTTTTATCACGACCCAAAACAACCGGCTTACCAACCCCCTCATTTACTTCAATTACTGAAAATCCCCCAGGCCCCGGATTCGGGCTCGCACTTCCGTCAGTCCATAATATCTTCATACTTTATATTATATACTATTTAATAATTTCGTCGATAATTCCGTATCCTAAGGCTTCTTCAGCGCTCATCCAATTATCCCTATCCATATCCTTCTCAACTTGCTCTAACTTCTTTCCCGGATTCTTCGCAAAAATCTCCGCAAGACGCTTCTTTAAGAAGACTCCTTCACGAAGCATAATTTCCTGATCCGTAATTTTCCCTTCCGTTCCAGAAGAAGGTTGATGAATCATAATCCTAGCGTTCGGAAGACAATATCTTTT
>JAFOHW010000062.1 GCA_017421685.1 Candidatus Saccharimonadota bacterium
CATCACAGTATCTACTGCTACTAATAATGCTACTGGCTATGTCCTATCCGCTACAGTAGGCAATGGTACTCATACTAATCCAACTTATAATACCACCAATATCACTAATAAAGACAATAGTTCCTTCGCCTTTTCTAGTCTAGCTACTAACTCTAGCCTTGCTAATATGTCTAACTCAACTGACAATACTTGGGGCTATTCCTTCTCACAAGACAATGGTACTAACTGGACTAACTACTCAGGATTACCTATCTATACCGCTACTCCAAAAGAATTAATTAGTACTAATTCTAATGCCGGTATAAACATTAAGTTCAAGATTGGTGCTAAAGCCTCCACAGACCAACCTTCAGGTGAATATATGAATATTATTAATTTTGTAGCCGTGGCGAATGCAACGCCGATAGACGATATTTCACAAGTAACCTACATGCAGGATTTTAATACCCTAACCTCCGCCCAACTTACGAACGTGAAAAGTTCTATGACGGAAGGAACTCAATATACTTTAATAGACAACCGAGATAGTAAGACTTATACTGTATCTAAGTTAAAAGACGGTAATGTTTGGATGACCCAGAACCTAGACTTAGATCTAGATTCTACAGTGACATACACTCCGAGCGATACGGACATTTCCGCTAATTGGACGCCGATGAGGTCTACCTATACGACGAGTGGGGTTTGGGAACATAGTCCTAGCACCCCAGAATCTTATGACCCGGGAAATCTCTATTGGAACGGAACGATGAGTGATTCTGAGGAATGGGAGACATATTATGGTAGCTGTAGCCTTAACGCTGGTACTTTGACTTGCGATGAAACTCTGAACCCTCTAACTACCTATACGAGTTCTGCTGGGACCACGCAATATCGTCTCGGAAATTATTACAACTGGACAGCCGCGGTCACTACAAACGATAGTTCTAGCTACACTACAAGCGGAGAGGTTGTAGGGCAATCTATCTGTCCAGCAGGCTGGACTTTACCAAGAGCTGGAACTGGAAGTGACTCATTTTATTCACTTTGGAGTCAATATGGAATCATCGATAATGTCGCGAGTGAAGATAATAATCCCTGGCTCTCCCCATTATATTTCTCTGCTTCAGGGTTTTACGAACAATTTACAGGTGAAGTTGGACTAAGTGGAAGCTTCTGGTCGTCGGTCGTATATAGTGATACTAATGTCTACTTTGGACTTTTTTATACTGACGGCTATACCAATTCCTCATTTAATGATAATCGTTACTATGGTCTTTCTGTCCGCTGTGTCGCCCGTCCAGTTAGCTCTACGGTTACAGGGGTTTAGCCTCAACAGGTTTTTTGTCGAAGCATCTTTTTACCCGCGTTGGCGTTTAGCTACAAAAAAGTAAAACCTCAAAGGCTAGACCGCTCTCAATAGTCTTCCTCTCTCCTCAGAGATAACCTCATTTATGATTTTCGTAACCTCATGAATCTGTTCTTCAGTATTCGTCTCCCCAAGCGTAACCCGAAGCGAGCCAGCGATTTCAGAATCAGATAGTCCAATCGCCTTTAATACATGAGAACGTACCCCTTTAGATGCTGCGCAGGCCGCCCCTGTCGAAACATAAACCCCTCGTTCTTCTAATAGAAAGATCAATCTTTCCGCGTCTAGCCCGTCATAACATAAAACTAAGAAGTTATCGAGACTATTTTTCCGGTTAACTAGCTTATACCCCTGTAATTCATCTAACAAAATCTTCTTAAATTTAGCATACTTTTTCCTATTTCCATTTAAATGTTTCTTTGCTTCCTCTACTGCGACCGAAAAACCAATGACCCCCGGCACATTCTCTGTTCCTGAACGTAGGCCCTTTTCTTGGCCTCCTCCGAGAACTAAAGGCTTTAATCTTGCGTCATGCGAAATATACAAAGCTCCGACCCCTTTAGGGCCATAAATTTTCGCCGAATTTAGTGTTAATAAATCTACCCCGAGGCGCGAAACATTTATATCTAATAGATTTAAAGCCTGAGAAGCGTCAGAATGTAATAATAACTGTCTTTTAATACCTCGTTTTAGCCGTTCGATTTTAATTTCACGAATTATTGTTGAAATTTCAGCTAAAGGTTGGATTACCCCGATTTCGTTATTTACTAGCGAAACCGAGATCAACTCTGTTTCATTAGTAATTTTACTCTTTAAATCCTTTAGGTCAATCATTCCATTTTTTAAAACCTTTATCGGAGTCCCTCCGAGCCTTTTTGCAATCGCTCGAACCGAATCATGCTCAGTTTCTAAGTATAAAACCGTATTGCTTACGGATGATTCATCTAGTTCGAGAGCATGTTCGCCGTCGTCGAGCCGACGACGGCAGAACGAGTCCCCCGTAAAGACGGGCGGACGAGTAGGCTCGAGAGTAGATGAATCATTTGTAATAGATCCGCCTTGTATACTCGTAAAAGCTAAATTATTCGCCTCTGTCGCTCCGGCCGTAATTACGATATCTGATGCCTTAGCTCCTATAGAATGCGCAATTTTCCCCTTTGCCTCCTCATAATCCGCCAAAACCTTCTTTGCTGGTAAATATGCCGAGGAAGGATTAAAAAACTCTTCTGAAAAATATGGCAACATTGCCTTTAAGACCTTTTCAGAAACAGGGGTAGATGAAGCATGATCAAGATATATCATAAAAATATTATACCATAATTCCTAAAAAATGCCAAAACAGAGGTAATTATTCTGAGACTCTCTTAAAAACGTGAGTTTCGCCATTATCAGTTAGCGTTAGGACTCCCGCCCCCTGATCTAACGCGTATTCGTACTCATTATTTAAATCATAAAGCCAATCCGTCTCAATCAATAATTTTCCGTCTTTAATCGCCCAAATAAAATCGTAGTCATTTAAATGGTTATTTGTCGTCAAAGTTCCCTTTCCGACCTCTGTAAAATCCCATATTACCCCATCAGCATCCTCTAAAACCCAATTTTCTGCCGAAACTAAATATTCGCCGTCCTGGACAGAAGCTCCCTTAGTTAGAGCTAAAACCAAAAAAACTACGCCAACTATTAGCGTAATTATTCCTATACAAAATACCGAAATTTAAGCTAATTTCTTCTTATTTTTAGTTTTTTTAGGGTTATCGATTTTTTTATTTTCTGTCCTCTTAGCCTCTGGCTTAAATGCCTCCGCTAATTCCTCGACATTTATCGTATCTTCGTTCTCCATAACCCTATTTTAGCAATAGAGTTTTGTTTTGACAAGGTCAAGATAAGAGTGAACCGCACGACGGAAGTTTTTTAGTTCGTCGCCTTCAATCTTCTGGTACCCTTGCCCCATGACGTTTTTAAAGACGCCAGCCGGACGAACTTCGTAGCGAATCGTCATCTCTTTATATTTTCCATTATTATCTATAAAACCTTCATACCAAATCCAGACATTTTTTCGAGATTCAAAGAATTCGCGTCGGTGTCCTTCTGGTATCGGTCCAAAAAGCGTTCGCCCAAGCGTAGACTCGGCGTTTACTAAGTCATCATAGGTAAACTTATTCGAATATCCTCGCGCACCCCTATAACGGGACGTAAAGACTTCGTCTAACAATTTCTTAAGCGACATGATTCTATCTCCTCCGAAATTGCGTTTAATTCTTTAAAAACCTCTAGGGTATCTTTTGAGGCATCAAAATCATAGACCTCGCTTCTCGCAAAGGACGGGATTTTGAAAGTTGAATGATTTTCTTCCATTTTCATACTCTCCCTCTCTATAATTTCTTAATTTTGACCTATCCTCGTTTTGGCGCTAAGGCTTCTTTCGAGTCTAGGCCACTACCTTGATTATAACACGAAAAACTTAAAAAGTCAAGTTAAAAAGCTTCTCTGCGTTCTCTGTTGTTATTTTTGCCACCTCTTTATTAGAGGTATTGAATTTTCCTGATAACCATTTCGCAATATCGGGAATATAAGCTGGCTCGTTTGTTTCTCCACGATGCGGAATCGGAGCAAGAAACGGCGCATCTGTCTCCAACAAAATTCGCTCTAAAGGAGGTAAAGGTAAAGTCGAATAAGTCGCAAGACCATTAACTCCGACATAAAACTCAGTCTCACTTAAGACTCTCTTAAGAACTTTTTTACTATCCGTAAAGGAATGCACGACGCCTCTAATTCTAGGGAAATTCTTTACTACTGCAAAAAAATCTGGAAATGCTTCGCGGACATGAAAAGACACCGGTAAATC
>JAFOHW010000063.1 GCA_017421685.1 Candidatus Saccharimonadota bacterium
CGGGCCATAACTTCCCGCGGAAGACCAGTTCTCTCCGAAAATGCCATCGTTGAAAGAAACGGAGAGTTGTGCTCAATCTCGCTCGTCATAATTTTCTTAAAACCATTAGGATTTAATTGTGACAAAATTAAATTAATTCCATACGTCGTATTTAAAGTAAAGGATACTGTATATTTTCGGGACTTTAAACCTAAAAACTTTAAAACCTTTTCCCTAGTCTCTTCGACTTTCTCATCCGTTTCTCGTCCCCACTTATACTTAACTCTCTCTCCGCAAGAATTATGCTCTGTATAATATTTCTCGAGTGCAGAAATAACCGGTCTCGGCCGTAAACTCTGACAAGCCGAATCCAGATAAACCTCACCCTCGCCTAAATAATCAAAATCACTCATATTGATATTATACATCAAAAAAACTGAAAAAGCACTTTAAGGACATTTCGGAGGTTACGACCGAGAATTAGGGCGCGAGCCCCGTGACGACGGGAGCGAGCGACCCGTGTCCGAAAAGTGTTTTTCAGTTTTTTAATAGATAATAACAATTAGCTAACTTTTAATTATTTAAGCGAGCTCTACGGTCGCACCAGCTTCTTCAAGAGCTTTCTTCATCGCTTCAGCATCAGCCTTCGCAACTTTCTCTTTTACAGTCGCAGGAGCGCCATCGACGATAGCCTTAGCTTCGCCAAGACCTAAACCGGTAGCTTCCTTAACAGCCTTAATGACTGCAATCTTCTGGGAACCAGCGTCCTTAAGAACGACATCATATTCGCTCTTACCTTCGTCAGCCCCACCAGCATCTCCACCAGCAACAGCAACAACCGCCGCCGCAGGTTCAATACCGTATTCATCTTTAAGTAAAGTTTTAAGTTCGTTAACTTCGAGAACTGTCATATTGACTAACTCTTCAGCTAACTTTTTAATATCAGTAGCCATAATAATCCTTTCTGATAGTTATTATTATTCGGTTGCTTTCTCTTCAGTTTCTTTAGACTCTTCCGATTTTTCGGCAGATTCTTCAGCTTTCTTATCGGATTCGGCTTCTTCGCTGGACTCAGCCTCATTATCGGCCTTTTCAGGTTCTTCAGCCTTGCTCTCGCTAGAAGCCTCCTCTTTCTTCTCTTCAGCCGGAGCTACCGTTTCTGGTTTATTTTCTAATCCCGAAACGATACCATTGATGCCAGAAAGAAGCGTATCGACGACCTGCGCGATAAGTTCGTTCTTCGTCGGATGATTACCGAGGGTGGTAACTTCTTCTTTTGAAAGAGTTTCGCCCTCACCGTTAAATCCGCCAATAAGCTCCATCTTAGCATGGGTCTTTGCGAATTTAGTTAGAACTTTCGCTGCATCAAAATCTTCATCTGTACCAAGCGCGTAAAGAAGTTGTCCGGTTAAACCAGAAGTCTCAGTATCCTTATAAGTCGCAATTTCCTTCATCGCAACTTTAACTAAGCGGTTCTTTACTACCTTAATTTTGACTCCAGCCTCACGAGCCATTTTTCGAAGCTCTTGTAACTCAGCGACGGTCAGGCCTTCGTATTTAGCATAGACAACCATCTTCGAGTCATTAAGAAGCTCGGTTAGATCAGCAACCAATGTATTCTTTTTATCCTTTGAAATTGCCATAAAAAGTTCCTTTGGTTAATTTAATATTTAGTTAGCTAATTGTTAAATAGCGTCACCAAATAATCATAAGAAAATTCCTCGGTAGCATAATTAAGAGAAAACTCCGCTACTGTCTTTGGTAACTTCCCTAATTATATCATGAATATAGTTAAAAAACAAGATTATTATTTTATGTTTTTCGTGGTCATAAACTGGAATACCGCTCCAATAGCCGAGATCCCAATCAATAACGGCCAGTAATATTCTCCTAAACTAATTTCCGGAAACAACGTCAAAACTGCCACGGTTAAAGCATATCCTCCCGCTACCGCAGTCGCCAAAATCGTCGCCGGCTTAATTAAAGTAACTCCGAGCCCCGCTCCAATTACCGCAATTACCCCACCGACCGCTAAAGTCGTCATGTCTGTTCCAAAATAATTAATTGTGATTAACATAATTAGGACGAAACAAATCCCCCCGACGCAGACTTTTTCAATCGAGAAACCAAGAAGCGCAAGTAGTAGCCCTCCCGCAATTGGCAGTAGCGTCTGCCACAACGGTTCACTTACGACCGGCGGAGAAATTTCTGTTATCATCGGCAATAAATATGTTGTTAAATTAAAACCTAGTAAAAACCAGATTATAAAAAACGCCACCTTTTTTACGCGGTAGCCAAACAAAAGCACTGCAAGTCCCAGCGCGATCATAATAATAAGCTCATACGTTTCCATATGAGCTTATTTTATCATACTTTTTCTAATTGTATATATTTTCTACTGGAATCGATGGCCCCATTGTCGTCGTTATAAATACCGACTTAACATACGAACCTTTAATCGAAGCTGGCTTTTGTGCTTTTAAGGAATCGAAGAACGCATTTGCATTTTGCTCTAATTTATCAACTCCGAACGAAACTTTCCCAATTCCTATATGGACGATCGCTTGCTTATCGACACGATACTCAACCTTACCGGCCTTCGCTTCTTTGACGGCTTTTTCGACATCAGCCGTAACTGTTCCGGCTTTCGGATTAGGCATTAATCCCTTTGGACCAAGCAATCGCGCATATTTACCAAGCTTCGGCATGTATTGAGGAGTCGAAATTAAGATATCGAAATCGATATTTCCCTTATCGAGTCGCTTCAAGAATTCCTCATCTTCCGCGATATCAGCACCAGCAGATTTTGCATTTTTACAAACATCGATTGGCGCAAAAACCGCAACTCGAACCGTCTTACCGTTTCCGTTAGGTAGAACTAAAGTTGTACGGATATTTTGGTCAGCTTGACGTGGATCAACTCCGAGTCTCGCGTGAATTTCGACGCTTGCATCAAACTTGACCGGGCTAGTTTTTAACGCAGTCTCAATCGCTTCCTTTAAGTTATAGACTTTATTTTTTTCTATTAATTTCGTGGCTTCCTGATATTTCTTGCCACGACGCTCGATTCTCGGACGAGTTACCGGAGTAGCTCCTTTAGGTTTCGGAGCTTCGTGCGAACGCTCTAGTTTCCTGGCTTGTCGCTCTTCCTCGGCCTTAACTTCTTCGATGTGTTTCTTTGATTTTTTACCAGATTTCGCATAGACTTCTGGTTCTTTAGTCTCTTCCTCAGGGTTTTCAGTTTTCCCTTCTTTAGGAGCTTCAACTTCCGTCTCGGGCGCTTTTACTTCCTCGTTAATCTGAATCGTCTCATCGACAATCTCAGCATCTTCAGTCTTCTTAGACTTCTCATCTGTCATAATATCCTTTCTGTGGTTTTAACGGGACAAACCCTCCCACACAATTAATTTTAACTAAAAACTATTATACCAAAATAATTAATTTTTCGCAAGCTAAAGGGGAGGCCAAAGCCTCCCCGGGAAAAACAATCAATCTTCGAACTTCCAGCTACTCCGTCGCTTCCCCTTCCCCTGGCAGGAGTTGGGGTCGACACCGAATTGGCACCTACGGTCGTTTCGGTGGCGTAGCCACCACTTCAAGTCGTAGACTGCAGACTTGAAGTTATGAAAGTAGCTGTAACCGAGATGGACTTCGGCCTCCTCGACGGTTCGAACTAGCGAGGTGTTAGCGAGAGAGGCGATATATCTCCTCGCGCGCTCCTCGCTCTTTATACTCAAGAACGCATCCCTGGGGTACTCCCGTAATATCTTGGGAGTGACAAAAGCTGGAGGCTTAACCCCCATCTTTTCACACTCCTCGATGGCCCCCCGATACTCCTCGGGAAGTGAGCGGAAAGTAGCCCCCGGACTCTTCCAGAGTCTCATCGCCTTAGCGATGAGTTCCTCTCGTTCGTTCTCCGTGAGAGGAGTAACCACATTGCCTTTCTTCGATTGTTTTCCGTTTTTTGAATGTGCTTTCCGCATGGAATTCTCCATTCTCTCGGAACTAACATTGTCTTCTAATTATATCACACTTATCTAAAAAAGTCAACCGAAAGCTCTTACCCACAAAAAAGAAGACGAGCCAGTCGCCTTCTTTTTTCTAATTAAAATCTTTAGTCAACCACTTCAACGCCCATCGAACGCGCCGTTCCAGCGACAATCTTAATCGCCCCCTCGATGTCGATTGCATTAAGCTGATCCATTTTCTTTTCAGCGATTTCTTGTAACTGAGCCTTCGTAATCTTTCCAACCTTTTCAGTGTTCGGTTTTCCGGAACCCTTATCAATCTTAATCGCTTCGCGGATTAAATCATCAACTGGTTGTCCTAAAGATTTCCAGTCAAAAGTTCTATCGTCGAAAACTCGAATATGCACAATTACGTTTTTGCCCATTAAATCTTTCGTTGCTTCGTTGAATGGGTTAATGAAATCCATCATATTAAGACCCCACTGACCAAGCGTCGAACCAACCGGAGGTCCCGCCGTCGCTCGCCCTGCTGGGATTCTTAATTTCAAATTCCCGATAACTTGCTTTGCCATAAAAAACCTTTCTAGTGCGTAACTCTATTATTATATCATAATTGTTTTACTTGTAAAGCGTCAAGTTCTACCGGTGTTTCGCGCCCGAACATCGAAACCATGACCTTTAGCTTGCCTTTCGCGGCATCGATCTCTGAAATCGCTCCGTCAAAGCCCTTAAATGGCCCATCAGTAATAGAAACAACTTCTCCAACTTCATACTTAACTGAGAATTTCGGATCCTCAACTCCCATACGCTTCTTAATCTTCGCAATTTCCTTTTCTGAAACCGGCGTCGGTTGAGTTCCGGTTCCAATAAAACCAGTCACCCCTGGCGTATTGCGAATAATATACCAAGTTTCATCCGATAACTTCATATCGACTAGGACATAACCTTGTAGAATTTTTCTATCGACGATCTTCCTTTTACCGTTCTTAATCTCAATCTGCTTTTCTTTCGGGACAATTGCCTCAAAAATCTTGTCTGCCATCTCTACGGTCCCAGTTCGCTGATTAATCGAATCCGCAACTTTGTCTTCGTATCCGCTATAAGTAGAAATCGCATACCAAGCTCTTGTGTCATCATATCTGTTTACTGCCATAAAACCCCTTCCTTATTTACTTAAAATTAAATTAAATAGCCACGAGAAGAAAAGATCAAGTAAGAAAATTACCACTACGAAAAGCGCAGTATATACTACCATTCCTAATAACATTTTCCAAGTTGTCTTTCTATTCGGCCAGCGAACTTGTCGAATCTCGTGCCAAGATTCCTTAATGTAATTGAATAATGCTACAAACGGTCTAAATAGAATAAACGGTTTCTTCCCAGTTTTTTTCTCAGAAAAAGTCTTTTCGACTTTTTTCATTTCTTTTCTTTTATCTTTTTCTGATTTTTTGTCTTTTACGACAACCTTTTTTCGAGTAATTGCCGGCTCGTCCGACGCCTCTTCCTTAGGACGAGTGTCGCTTGCTTTGATTCTTGTAATTTTAGCCATCTTACTCCTTTTTATTGATATCAAAAAAGTCTGATACCAGACTTGTCAATATTTTACCTTGTAGGCAATAAATTGTCAACAGCTAAAATGTTGTCTGCTGGTCGTCACCCCCAAAAAACCTCAAATAAATTTGAGGTTTTTACTCGGTTCCTACAGCGGTCAATATTACATCGGGAACAAATAGTCAAGATAATCTTTTAACATTCTCGACCCAGAAATAATCGGCAAGAATGTCGCAAGCTCCTGTTTTATCACGTATTCAAGATCAAAATCACTTTCCCAAATCATCATCGCCTCTTCCATTCTCTGATACAGCATATTTAATTCCTCATCTTCATCTGCTCCAGAAACGTTAAGATAGGCATTTATTGAACCGTCCGCGACTCCCCCATCATGCGTAGATATTAAGATATTAAAATTCGCGACATCTTTCATCCAGGATGTCCCACAAGCCTCAAGCCCCACGATCGGGATATTTATTGCCGAATTCGAACCAACTGAAAGACCATATGCAAGCTCTTCGTCGTAATCTGGTAAATAATGGACATGGGTACTTAAGTACTCGTCTTTTGAGATTGTTTCAAGAATCCGATTCAACTTCTCTGACATCTCATTATCTCCAGTATGAACCCGTCCAGCCAAAATATAATGCGCATCGTGTTTCTCTAAAATATTTCTTAATCTCATTGAGTCTCTAAATGGTAAATCGGGTCTTTTATAGTCTACTAATCTTCTACGAAAATCGAAAATAAAATCATTTTCAGAAAACTTCAGAATCTTCCCGTTTTGATCAGGATAATGTTCGAGGATCTCGTTTAAGACCTCCCGTCCTTTAGCCTTATAAATTCGAATAATATCCGCAGTTAACTCATCTATTTGCTCAAGATAGTTCGGCGCTGGGAAATAATCTGGCGTCAAAATATCCGCTTCTAAATAAAAGTCCATAATTTCTGGCATGACCCATCTTTCTAGGTCGATTCCATTTGTGATTGCCTTAAATTTTACCCTATTCCCGGCAATATCTTTATAATTTGCAACTCTAGAATGGAGTTTCGATACCCCACTTCTTAATTCTGCAATTTCGATCGTAACGGAAGATAATTTAATCTTTCCTTCAGAAAACTTATCCGATATCCATTTTTTGACCGCCAGCGACTTTAAATTAGGAAAAACATATCTCTCAAACTGCTCATACGAAAATTCCGCCTCCGCGGCTTGTACTAATGTATGGTTCGTATATAAAGTATGTTTTCTCGTATACACTACTGCCTCATAAAAATCCATCCCATTCCGGACTAACTCATCTAACCTTGCTAAAGCTGAGAAGAAAGTTGCGACCTCGTTGAGCTGAATAATAGCGGGCTTTAATCCTACTAGCTTTAAGGCAGTATACCCGCCAAATCCTAAGGCTACTTCTTGATATAAGCGATGATCCGAACCGCTTGCTCCGGAATATAATTCTCCGAAATTCGGCTCCGTGATCGCAAGAATTCTGGTATTCTTAAATTTTTTCTCGATCACGTCTAGCTGGGAAATATTTTCTCCGCACTTTATATTTACTTTGTCGATAAATCTAAAACCAAAATCATGATAATCGACATTCCGGTGTTCGTTAATGATTTTACCGTCTTTATACTTTTGATGTAATTCAGACGGGTAGAAAGGTGTAACTAAAACTAATGGAACTCCGATTTTCTCCGCAATTCTTCTCGTATCACCGGCCAAAACCCCTAAGCCTCCACCCCCACGAATTCCATTTTCTTGATCATAATACTCAATCGTCCAGTAAGTATAAGGTCGTTCCTCCGAAATAGCTTTCGTTAAATGCTCTCGCTCTACCGCCTCATAAAAAACGTCTACTTCCTCAATATTTTCCAAAGGATGGTAAAAATACTGCCCTTGAGTCTCATTCATGCTTATGATTATATCATGTTTTTTTAGTTAAAGATTATGATTTTCTCTCCCCCTGTTAAAACGCCAGTTATGTTTTTGAAATTCAATGTTATGTTTTAATACCAGAATTTTTTAGGCATTTTATTCGCAATACGCTCGTGAAACTCGTAATCAAACCCTTCCAATCGTTTCGGGTTCTTATCTTTAAAATATTTCTTCCGAATTTCTTTTGCTGTCATAATTTCGCCAGGAATTAATTTGTATTTTTTAAAGAAATTTAGACCTTTTTTATATCCTTCAGGCGGAACTACTGCCATCGGGAGAAAATCACAATTAATTTCCTGGTCACTATATAATTTAATCGCAAGTACCGACATCGTTGGAATAATATCTTCTTTTTTGTCATAAACGTCCTTATTCTTGAAAACCGTCGTTTGTCTTGTTGCGGATGGGGCTACGAAAATAACTCCCCCATTTTTTACGGCTTCATGCGAAAGGTTAGTATATATATCACGAAATTCACGTTTTATCTTATTTCCAGCCTCGTAGAGTTCCGTCCCTTCCTTAAGGTTCATTTTTTTCCAAGTAGACGGAGTAATTGTTGGGGTAATAATAATACCAAGCCTCTTAATTCTGTCGTAATTCGGCGCCAACGCTTCGTACCAAGGCAAATTTACTGGAAAATACATTGGTTTATCGCCCATAATATCAATTTTCATCGTTAAAATCCGCGCAATTTCTCCAAGCGAAGGGTGGTTAAAACCGACGACTAGACCATTCTCTTTATCTTTCGGCATATCCTTATATTCGCCCGGTGTAATCTTCGATAAAATCTTAACCAGTTTCTTCCGGGCTTTTTTGTTATGTTCTTCGGGATTATTTTTCGACCTAGTTGTTTTAAAGAAATAATTTATCGCCGTATTGCAGGCCTTCCCGACCGGAACCATCTCCTTTCTGAGATTTTCCGCCCCAAGCGAAGCTAAAAGCGAATAATT
Source organism: Candidatus Saccharimonadota bacterium (assembly GCA_017421685.1). Lineage (GTDB taxonomy): Bacteria > Patescibacteriota > Saccharimonadia > Saccharimonadales > Saccharimonadaceae > Nanosyncoccus. The sequence goes on from JAFOHW010000063.1 coordinate 8,385, forward strand.
CTCTTGTTGAATTTTTCGAATAATTTCCTGCGCACCCAAGGTTTGTAACTCTTTTATCGTGAAAATGTTTTTTTCTTTTGCCATAGTACCATAATTATAGCACTAAACCTTTAATTAATAAAAATAAACATTATATTTAGAATAGTAAACAAAATGTTTACTGCGCCAAAATTTAATGCTATAATCATATAAACATAAACATAGTGGAGGTAAATTTATGAAAGCCAGTTACAATAAATTATGGAAAATACTGATAGACAAAAAAATGTCAAAAACCGATTTGAGAAAAAAGACGAAAATCAGTTCCAGTACACTTGCGAAGCTTAGCAAGGACGAATTCATTAGCCCTGAAGTTTTGTCGAAAATCTGTGACTGCCTAGAGTGTTCCGTCGGTGATATTATGGACATGGTAAAAGATGAAAATGAAACCTTTGAGACGAAGGAAGATGACGGAAGGTATAAGGTAATTTCATTATTTTCCGGAGCGGGAGGTATGGACTTAGGCTTCATTCAGGCCGGATTCGACATCGTCTGGGCTAACGACAATTTTCCCGAAGCGATTGATACTTACAGGAGAAATATTGGAAATCATATTGTCTACGGAGATATTCGCATGATAAGAAGCGAGGACATCCCCGATAATGTAGATGTCGTTATCGGTGGATTCCCTTGTCAAGGTTTCTCAATCGCAAACACAAGAAGAAGTATGAAGGACGAAAGAAATTTCCTCTATAAAGAAATGCTTCGAATTATTCGCAACAAAAAACCAAAAATGTTCGTAGCCGAGAATGTGAAAGGTATTCTTTCTATGGAAAAAGGCGAAGTTATTAAAATGATCAAACGTGATTTTGAATCTTTAGGATATTATGTCGAAGCGAAACTATTGAATGCCGCTGAATACGGCGTCCCACAACAACGCGAAAGAGTCGTCATTATTGGCAATAGGCTAGGCAAAAGCGTAACCTATCCTAAAAAGACTCATTATCTTCCCGACAGTAAAGATGAAGACAAGAAAAATCTCTCCCCAGCCGTATCTTGCAAAGAGGCAATTGGCTGGCTCGCAGATATAAGATGTCAAGATGAACCGATTGAGCTAAAAGACGGTAAAATCGTTTATCAGCATAAAGCAAATGAAAATGTCGCCGATAAGTTTTGGGGCAGGAAATACGCAGTAAACCAACCCGAACTATGTGATTATCTCGTCGAATGGAGAAAAAAAGCTGGTATTAGTACTAAGAAAGTCGATGAGCATTTTGGCTATAGTTATACAGCTGGACACTGGTTCAGAAAAGATAACCATAGTGGAAGTATTCCGAAGCCTGAAGACTGGTGGGAATTAAAAAAGTTATTGGGCTTTGACGATAAATACGATAAACAGGTTACGACCCTAATTGAAAAACCG
>JAFOHW010000064.1 GCA_017421685.1 Candidatus Saccharimonadota bacterium
ACAAAATATGTCCTATTCAGAAAAAACGAACAGGAATAACAACCAGGTAAATTAAACCATAATAATAAAGAAACACACCAAAAATTCCCGACGACCACAAACCACATCGAAAGCCGAAGGGCACACCAAGAGCCCTTCCGCCGTCACTCTAATCCTTCTTCCACCTCTTCAGCGTCGGGAACACCTTCGTACAATATTCCTTCATCTGCTCATTTGTCATCCCCGCCTGCTCACCGAACTGCGCGCATTTTTCAATATATTCCTCCATCGTACACTTATCCAAAAACTCACCCTTATCATAGCACCATTTACAATAATCCTTATTCACGCTTCCGTCCGCATTCGTGCCGAACATATCATCCGACGTTAGTGGCATCGCACAACTTTGACAAATAGCTTGTTCCATAAAATCCTTTCTTTATTTACCACCATTATATCATCACAAAACAGCTCAAACCGTTATATAATAATTACATGGACAAAAAGATTATTGCTATAATCTTAATTAAATTCACCGAACTTTAAGCGTAGACCCTGGTCACTCAAAAATTATTTTGACCAAAGAGCCAACAAAGAAGAAGGCTCAACCCATGTTATAATAATCTCAAAGGAGTACTAAAATGAAACAAATCAAACCAATTATTTGGGGCATCGCTATTATTACCCTTGGCATTATTTTTGGCGGTAACGCCCTCGGACTTTTCACCCTCGACATTTTCTTTGACGGCTGGTGGACTCTCTTTATTATCATTCCGAGCCTCGTCAGTCTCATTACCGATAAAGACAAAATCATGAGCCTCGGCTTCATCGCCGTCGGCGTCATCCTGCTACTCGCGGCTCAAAACGTTTTCTCGTATGACGTCGCCTGGAAAGTCATCCTCGCCGTCTTTCTTGTTGCCGTCGGTCTCTCTATCATCATAAAAAGCATCTTCCATAATAAAAATGATCAAGAAGTCGCTAAAAAAATAGAAGACCTCAAAAATAACAAAACCATGGATTCTCAATTCTCTGCTTTTTCTGGTAGCGACCGTGTCTATAAAGACGAAATTTTTAACGGCGCTAATCTTTCTGCTATTTTTGGTGGTGTTAATCTAGATCTAAGAGACGCGAAATTTGAAAAAGATACCGTTATTAAAGCTTTCGCTCTCTTTGGCGGTATCGACATTAAAGTTCCGGAAGGCGTCAAAGTAAAATTGAAATCCGGTTTCATCTTCGGCGGTATTTCTGATGACAGAAAATCCGCTACCGAAAAAGGCAAATATACCATCTACATCGACGCGACCGGTGGATTTGGTGGTGTTTCTATTACCGACAAAGCCAAGAAATAATCATTAAAAACCATACTCTAGGCGCCGGGGCTACCTAAAAAGTCTCAGACCATATCTCATTTATAAATTTAACGCACCGTTCTACTTATTTCCTCATTTTCCTCAAAACATCTTTATTTTCTGACTCTACTCGGTATGAATCGCAAATCTTTGAAATAGTTTTATTATAAGTCCATTTTGGTAGTCTAGATACTTTTAGATACGCAAAGGTATCTTCTGGATATTTAATGAAACACTCCGCTACGAGCCACGCTATCGCCATTCGTACATAATATTCCTCTCTTCTCGCCAGCATCTCGACCCTGTCAAAAATCAAGTTCAAATAGTTGAAATCGACGTAATGACTCTTTAATAAAACTAACCCGACCCTAGTAGAAAATTCTGAACTATCTCTAAGTAGTGGTTCAATCTTAAGTTCTAGAAATTCCTGACGATGTTTCTTAATCAAACCTCGAAGTTCCGTACAGAAAATATCGCAACAACACCAATTATCGATATATCTAATCTGGGAATCGAACCAATCCAGCATCTTTTCGTATGACAAACGAGAAATCAACATTCCGCGTGCCAAAACTTCTTCAATCGCTATCGGCTCTTCACCGATAAATTCAGGAATTTTTTCTCCCGGTATTTTAGTAACGATTTCACGAATCTTAGGAATTCTTACCCCAATGAAAGGACGCTCGCTCGGGACTCCCTTCATCGTAAATTCGCGATACTTATCGTCAGATTCATTCGCTAACGCCGTTCTGAATTCCCGATAGCTCCGTATTTCTTTCATATAATTTAATTTTATCACTAATCCCCCTTTTTTCGGCTAACCTCATAAATTCATCCACTGTCGCAATTTCTGGATATCCTGAGTAATCCGTCCGATAATGCATCGGAATTATGCATTTCGGCTGGCACGCTTCACAAATTCTTACCGCCATCTCGGCGTCAATCGTGTAATAGCCTCCCACCGGAATTAATAAATAATCTGCCTCGGAAATCGCCTTTAACTGTTCTTCGTTCGGAAAATGTCCTAAATCTCCTAGATGAACTAATTTTTCGCCATTTTTAGTAATTACGAAGATTGTATTTGGTCCACGTAAAGCCCCTTCGCGGTCATCATGAAAACTCGGCACTTCAAGAATCTCAAAACCACATTCCCCCGGGACAATCTCAACGCATTCAACTCCGCTATGATCCGCATGTCCATGTGAACAGATTACCTTCTTCGCCGAAACTCGCAAATCAGAAAGTCCCGGAACCGACCCGTCTTTATACGGATCGATTACTAACTCATCATCTAGCCTAAAGCATGCATGCCCTAAATATTCAATTCTCATTTTAATCTCTCCGGTTAATACGTCATTCATATTTATTTTATCATAACAATAGACTGGAAAAATAATAAGTAATATGTTATAATATACAAATAATAGGCTCAAACTAATTTGAGCCAGTACTTTTATTTTTAGAAAGGTTGGTGATTGAATTGCTAAGAGACTCTGAACTCGATGCTCTGAAATCGGAAGAAAAAGAGGCGTTTCGTCGTAAGCAGGAAGCTTTTAAGAGATATCGGGACGCCAAGGAGCGCACGGACGAGGCCTACGAGGTTATGCAACGCGCATGGGAGGAGCTCAGGATCGCTCGCGATGAGATGAATCGTGAATACGAAGCTCTTCAGCAAGCCAAGGAGTATAACAGGGAGGTCTGGGATGAATATGGTCGTATTCGCGACTACAACAATTCCCGGATCGAGACGCTTCGCTACGAAGCAGACTGCGAACATCAGATGATGAAAGACTGTTTCGAACGCGCTAGCGACGCCTACAATTACGGAGACAAGGCCGACGCTTCGCTCTACTCTGCCGAAGGTCACGAGCATAAAGATCGTCGTGATGAGCTCAACGCCGAAATTGGCGCACTTATCCAAGAGATCCGTGATGCTAAGGAAAACGCGAAGTGGCGCGCACCGAAAGTAGACAGCTCTGTTTTCTACCGTGCCAAAGAAGCTTTCAACAACGCTAAAGCTCGTCACGAAAGCGCCAAAGAGAGGTTTAAATACCTCAAAGAAGAACGCAATCGCCTCAAAGCGGAACTCGATTCAGCTAAGGGCGAACACGCCCGCCTGAAAGAGAGACTCCGGCAGAGGCTCGAGGAGGTGAAGGCTAAAAGACAACACGAACGTGACAGGATTCTCGACAAGGCCGGAGTCCGTTATTCTGAACGCAAAGACGCAAAAGTCGTCAAAAAGTCAGATGGGACAACGCAAATCTACCACGGCGGCATCGGTAAGGGCGATGGTCTTGGTCATGGTCATGTCGCTCTTGACCAATTTGGCAACAAAATCTACGACCGCGATGCTTTCGAAAAACACGGGAGTCAGAATTATACAGATAGCCAAAACTCTCGTGGCGGATGGACACAGATTCAACGTGGTACCATCGATGGTCACGAAGTTACATTCCGACAAGGAATCGGCGTCAATTCTGGCCAAACGCTTATCAGCGATGGGCACATCAGTGGAAAACAATTCGACAGACATCACAGTCATTACGGCGACAACGACAAAAGCCGCTACCCAGATGAACCAGATCGCATTGAAGACAGCAGTAGGCACAAAAACGACGACGCCTATACTGGGCCCGGTCACTAACCATTGGAAAGGCGCCGAGCTTTACTCGGCGCCACCTTTTTTTATCCACTGTTTAGAATCGAGAAAATTCAAGAAGCTGTCCACTCCGTCATTTCCTATTTCTCCTGGATTCTCGTAATTGTACTCTAAATGTCTTTCTTTTTCTTCTATAGCCATAGTTAAATAAAAAGATAACTCGCTATATTTTTCTCCATTCTCAGAAAACTCATCTTTGCTACCAAAATTTTCATCAACAAAATCCATATATCCCTGTATTTCGTTGTTCAGCCTACCTAAATCACTGACGCTCGTTGCACGCTTTATCTTATCTGCGATATTGTGGCCCTCATTCACTGCCCTATCGACCAAGTTGTCACTATTTTCCATAAGATTATTATAGCATAATTAAAGAATAAACAAATTATTTATATTTCCACCCTAGCGACTGATAAAAATCCATCGCCGTCGGTAGCCCAAGATTTTTCAAAGTTAAATTAGTTATATCGTCTATTATGACCAGCGTAAATAACGTAATCGCAAATGTTAAGAAAGTCCGCTTTGACATCTTTTTTACGAGCTTAATACAAAAAGGCAATAAACCATACATAAGTAGTAATCCGCCCAATCCAAAAACGATGACGCTCGCCGGACAAACGAACCCGTTTATGTTCCCGACTCCCCACCAATCTTTGCGGTAATCCCAGTATCTCGTTCCGTTCCCGACCGTATAGACTAACCATCCCGAAAAAAGCTCTAGTAACCCCGTCGAGATAGCGGAGGCGATAAAAACTACGAAGGGATATCGACGTAGTTTATATGTTAACGCTATGACTAGTAGTGCTCCATAAGCGTAGATATTCATCCACGGTAAAAAGTTCCCGCCTTTTACATAAAGGCCATCGAAACCCCCTTTAACTTCCGCCATTCCGAACTCCCATAGCCACCCAGCAAACCCAGAAAAAACTACGATTAAAAGCAAAATCCCGACTTTCTGGTAAGTTTCTAATTTTAACTTACCGTTCATATAGTCCTGGTATATCTTTGACTTTGCGCGCTTTTTAACCATTACCATTATTATATCAAAAAAAGCCTTATGTCAAAAAATAAGCCCCGAAGGACTTCTCGGCAGTACGGCTATGACTTCCTCCTATGCGAAGGCTTTTTAACTAATTTCTTCCAATAAATGTACCCATAAATCGCGCTTAACGGGTAAAGTATTCTTAAAACTAACATTACCGGATCGTTAGTACTAGCCCACATTATTAACTGGAACGTATCGCCTAGTAACCAAAGTAGCCATTGTTCGCGATACCTTAGTAGTACTAGAATATTAGCCATAAAAGTTATTATTACCGTCACGCTATCTAAAATTGTGGATGTACCGCCTACCGCATCTAATACTAATTTTAATGTCACAATCGCCGCTATCATTGCGACTATCAATAATGAAAATTGTGCCGGCGTTAATTTGCGCGCAATAACCTCACGTTTTTTATTGCTATGTTTCCCCCATAGATAATAGCCAACTAACGCACAGGGAACATAATAAAACACACTAATCGCCACGTTCCCGTAAAATTGATTATGCCAAGCAATATAGGCGAAAGCAAGGGTGGTAATAATTGAAAAAATAAAATTACTCCGGTAGCCCTTTATACCAAGCACCATACAAAAAACCGCTGTTATTATCGCAATCACATCTGCGATGACATAAAACAGCGGATGTTCACGGTCTGTAATTAAAACAATTATAGCTGTAACTACAGCTATAAGAATAAACAACCAATCGATAATATTAAATTTGCCACCCTTTTTCATCTAATCGTGTACTCGCTTTAATTTCTAACAATATTTCGCAATTGTCGTGATTTGGTGCCCGAGACTGGACTTGAACCAGCACGCCGTGAGGCATATGCTCCTAAGGCATACGTGTATACCAATTTCACCACTCGGGCAACCCTAAATCTATTATATCATAAACTAATAAAAAAGCGAGACTTGAACTAACAAATCTCGCTTAATTTTAGATAGACTCTTACGCTTCTCGCTTCGCTAAAACGCTCGAAGAAACATAGGTCGTTAAGACGCCGAGCATTAACGCGACTGGTAACATCTCTTCCGGACCAGTAGACGGCATCGAGCTAGAGTCAGAAGACTCACGGCCAGCTTCAGTACTAGAAGTACTGCTACTCGCCGAAGCGCTACTGCTCGAGCTACTCGATTTTTCGTCGCTCTTATCATTAGATAGAGTTCCGACGTTCGAGCTACTGCTCTTATTTGATTCTTCGGAATTGGAGCCATTGTCTTTATTTGATTCCTCCGACGAAGAAGTCTTGTTCTTTGATTCTTCATTCGAAGCTACATATGAAGTATTCTCCGTTGAAGAAAGGTTAGCTCGTGACGACTTCTTAGTCGCAACGACTATGATAGCGACAACTAAAATTAAGATCAAAATGACCGCG
>JAFOHW010000065.1 GCA_017421685.1 Candidatus Saccharimonadota bacterium
ACTTATCGTGATATCTTCTTCTGAGCTAGCAATTGTAATTCCGCGAGAAACTTCTCCACTAGTAATCGTAAAGCTATTATCACGATAGTAATAATATACGTTACTATTTTCTTCTCCGTCTACTTTTATTACTCTTTTGGAATTATTGTCATCATTAATCTCTATAGAGCCCCCACCAATATTATCTTCTTTCTTATAATTAAATTTATTTAGAATTGAACTTTTATCGCTATCGGCATTGTTAACTGCTGTCGATAGACCAATACTCCCGACCCAACCTTGATTACACATACTGTTGGCGAAGCTTAGAGGACTCCTAGTACAGAAAGTTCCCGTGCTTCCTCCTGGCCCTCTTCCATTAATGTTTGCGTTATTGCCAGCGCCATTATCACCACTCCCAAAATCATATTCAGGGAACAAACTTCCATTATCATTAATTTGGTAACCAGCCCCAGCTCCGGATGATAAGCCTTCGATTACTCCGGTAGCAATAATTCCCAATTCTCCCCACGAACCGAAAGTATAGGTAGTCCCACTACCAGGATTTATATTATAGTCATTGTATCCTACTAAATGATGTTTATTGCTTTCAGTTAAGCGAATATTACCTCGCGTATAGATATTTCCACCCCAAGCCTGCAAGGAGGGGCGCTTTGCAACTGTAAAACACTTTCGCTCTGAAACCTTCGTAACTTTATCACCGTCTTTTTCTAAATTACCATCACCTCCGCTAGACCCTGGATAAATTGTTGAATAAAGACAAACCTGACTTCCCGCCACAACGTCCGGAATATTGACCCCTACTTTTTTCTCTACGGTTACTCCTTTTGCGCTATCCTCTACTGAAACATCTATATTTTCCGTCTTCACTTCCATATCATAACAATTTTCGTTTTCCCCTTCCATAGTGCATAATCTAATTCCGTACTTCGCATCTTCTACCGATGTTGCATATTTTTGCTCTTCCGATCCATCAGTCGTTAAGCTATTTTTCTTCGGATTAACTGTAATATTTACACCAATACTCTTCGATTCCCCCGCATAAACCACTGTATCCTCCGTATCGGAAATCTCCGTTGTATTTATAAAATTAAACGGTACCAACGCGTTCGCGGTACTCTCAACAGACTTAGTAGTAACTTCCGCTAAACCATTCATTGAAAATTTTACCTGGCTCGGCGTGGTTTTCGTTCTATCATAATTATTCGTTAAAGCTTTTTCGCCAAGTTCTTTTCCTACCTCCTCGCTCCTTACGGTATGAGTATTAGAATTAGGTTGTTGTTTTTCCCTTTTACCCAACTCATATGTATATGTGTGATTCAGCTCATCAAGGTTGAAATTCAAACCAACAATCGAAAAAGCATTATTCCAGTTCCCGAGACTCCCTTTCTTCTCGTTAAATAAATTGCCTAAAGTCTTATTATTATCATTTTGATAAGTTACCCCTCCGTCTATTTTTATACTTTGCGGTCTTAGGCTATAAGTGTATTGCAAAGTCGGATTATAAGTCGCCCGAAATTCTAGATTATCCCCCGGCTTAGCATGGATATTACTAACTTGAAAAGAATTGTATTTCGCAACATCTTTATTTCTTACCTCCATCTTTAATAAACTACCATCCCCAGAAGGTTGCGCATTGCCAGTAGCTTTTACGCAAATCGGAATTTTAATTATATCGTTTTTATTCGTAAAAGGCTTAAATGATAAGGTCTCACAAACCGTCTGTCCAGGAAGCATAGTTTGAGTGTCTGAAAACTTAAACGGTATTTTACTTGTATTGCCACTACTAATTATCGCCGACCCACGTGTTATAGTATAACTTGTCTTATTATTACTTTCTCCAGACTTTTTACTAATCTCATGATTAAACGTAACCTTACACCCATCAGGAGAACACTTTGCCTCTACGTTCTTTATATTCAAAGTCGCCTGCGTGTACCCACTATTTGGATTATTTCCGCTAGCCGACCCAGAAACACTAACTTTCCCCTGGAACGACTCTCCGTCCATATCATCCCAATAACAAAAATATTTTAGCCGTCCGCCCATCTCACTACAATTATAGGAAGTTCCACTATACGCGTTACTATATAGGCAAGCCTTCTCGTAATCCTCCATAACATTCGAAAGATCCTTTTTTCCCCATTTCGAAGCTTTATAGATTTCTGTACCGTTTTTGTATAAAGTATGTCCAAGATCTCCAATTTCCAGACTTCCAGATAAATCACCTTTTATCTTATACTTCGGCTTCCAAGAAGTATAACTATTTATAAAATCATAGTTGTATGTATCCATGTGCCCCCAAGTCCCTGGCCTTACATAATACGTTGAGCTAGTCTCTGGCGGATAATCAGTAAATCCTCCATACGACTTTCCTTGCGCATTTCTCCCAAGATGCCAAAAACCACCACCCTGGTCAGTATGCGCCGAACATTCCTTTGGTATATTGGTAAGATTACCGGAGCTAGGAGTAAAATCTACGGAATCTACTTTTTTACCCGTACTTTTATAGTAAATCCAAGAATAGCCCGTACATTCAAGAAGCCACATTCTGGCGTCTGGATCCGAACAATCTCCACCCCCCCCAC
>JAFOHW010000066.1 GCA_017421685.1 Candidatus Saccharimonadota bacterium
AAAACCGCTCGCTTCATCTCTGATAGCCTTATGGTTGTAAATCAATTAAGTGGTATTTTCTCTGTAAAAAACCAAGATATTACCCCTATTTATAATGATATTATCGAAAAATTAGATTATTTTGATGCGGTTTCTTTTTCTCATGTTCCTCGTTCTGAAAATTCCATCGCAGATTCAGAGGCAAACTTAGCTATTGATAAAGCCGTTAAAAAATAAGGCACTACATAAGCTTTTCATTTTATTCATTCTGTGATATAATTACCCCGAGCCTAAAAGATGATCGCTTGGCAACAAGAGGAAAGTCCGGGCAACATAGAGCAGGGTAGTCGCTAACAGCGACCGTCCGTAAGGATAGGGAAAGTACCACAGAAACAATACCGCCTTCTACCTTTAGGTATTAGGTAAGGGTGAAAAGAGTGGGGTAAGAGCCCACAGCGTGTCGTAGCGATATGTCACGAAGGCAAACCCTACCTGTTGCAAGGAGTACTATAAACTTTTGCTCGAGGATGTACGCTTACCGCTCGAACGCTATAGCAATGTAGCGTCTAGATAGATGATCATCTCTTTTATATTCATAAAAGAACAGAACCCGGCTTACAGAGGGCTCAATTCATAACAAAAAACCGCTCGAAAGAGCGATTTTTTGTTCAAGAAATTTAATTTATTTCTTCACGGCGGTTTCTTTTGGAGACTTTACTAAACCTTTTTTCTTCAAAGTCCTAAGTGCGGACGCGGAAACGTTGCATTTAACTTTCTGTCCGTTAATAACTAAAGTCCTTTTTGAAACATTAGGTTTAAAAACCTTACGGGTATGTCTCTGAGAGAAAGAAACATTATGGCCGTACATCTTACCTTTTCCAGAGATTTCACAAACTGCCATCTTATTTCTCCTTTACCGTATTTACGATTTTCTTAAAAGCTTCAGGGTTATTTACCGCGAGCTCCGATAGAACTTTACGATCAAGATTAATATTCTTAGCTTTCATCCCAGCTATTAACTGAGAGTAGGAAAGACCAAGTTCTCTTGAGGCGTTATTAATTCTAGTAATCCATAACGCACGTAAATCACGTTTTCGATTTCGGCGATCCCTGTAACTATACTGCAGAGCCTTTATTACACCCTGTTTTCCTAAGCGATAGCTACGAGTCCTAGCATGAGACATGCCTTTTGTAGCTTTCAAGATTTTCTTATGCTTCGCGCGTGCGGAGACTCCTCTTTTAACTCTCATAATTAAACCCCCAATGCTTTCTTAACGTTTTTCTTAATTTTCCCATCTATAGAAGCGGAAGTTTTAATATTGCGCTTCCTAGACTTGGATTTCTTTGCGAGAATATGATTCCCGAAAGCACGCTCACGAACTAACTTTCCTGAACCAGTAACCTTAATTCGCTTTGCGGTGCCTTTATGCGTCTTTAACTTTGGCATAGGTTTTCCTTTAGTTTATGGTTAATAACTAACGTACGATCGGGAGGCCTTGAAAGTAGGAAATTACTTTTTTCGTACCTGTACCGATAGGTTACGTCCGTTCATCTGAGGTTTACCCTCGATAATAATATCTTCTCCAAGTAGACCAGTAACCTTATTTAAAAGTTCTGTTCCAATCTCTTTATGAGCCATTTCGCGACCTCTAAAGATTATCATAATCTTCACACGGTCGCCTCCATCGAGGAAACCTCTCATCTTTCGGACTTTAATGTTAAGGTCGTTTTCTGAAATCTTTAGACCGATTTTCATCTGTTTAAGCTCAGATTGTTTCTCCCGAGCTTTCTTACGATTTCGAGCCTCTTCTTTCATTCTTTGATATTGGAATTTACCCCAATCAATAATCTTAACGACCGGAGGATTAGCATTAGCGGAAATCTCCACTAAGTCCACTCCCTGTTCCTTCGCAAGAAGTTGTGCGTCTCTGCTTGACATGATGCCAAGTTGTTCGCCATTAGAACCGATTACGCGGACCTCTGGGTAACGAATCTCTCCGTTTAATCGTGTCCGTGATGTATTTTTTATAGTAGTCCTTTCTTCTCTTGAATTAACCTGATAACAATTATAACAAATTCCCCCTAAAAATACAAGGGGGAATTAGTCAATTTTTAAAAAGATTATTTAGTCTTTTTTGCGCCTGCTTTTTTGACATTTGGAGCTTTTCCGACTGTCTTATCTAACTTAATCCAAGTTAGTACGATAATCACAACTCCAACAATCATGTAAAGCCAAGTTCCGATACCGGCATGGCCTAACCCTGAAGACCCTGAAGCGGTGATTATTGCCGCGATAATCCCAAGAAGCACCATCACGCCACCGATAATAGTATTGATAATTTTCATTTTTTTCTCTGGAAGATTAAGTTTAATCATTCCAAGCATATCTAAGATAAACCAGGCAATCGCACCAAGGCTTACTAGTAATGCTAAAACTCCGATGAAGGTTATTCCTTCTACGAAGGCGCTACCTGAGACACTCATGCCCCAGAAAGAAACTACGTACCAAGGTAGAAACAGTGCAATAAACCCTACCCCAGCGCAGCTAGCTTGTATGATGTTTTTTAACTTCATAACACTCCTTTAATTATTATTAATTCCATTATAACAAAAAACTTAAAAATGCTTAAATTTTTAGCGCTTTCTAAATGTTAATGCTTCGGCTAGATGCCTAGAAAGGATCATCTCTGTTCCTTCGAGGTCTGCAATTGTTTGTGCTACCTTTATTGTTTTAAAATACGAACGTGCAGACAAGTTTAATTTTTCCGACGCACTCATTAATAATTTTTTTGCTTCAGGATCTAGCTTCAAAAGGTTCGTAACTTGAAAAGAGGAAAGGGAACTATTAAAAATACCATCGCGTCTATAACGCGCTCGCTGACGCTGGATAGCCTCTGTAATAGTATTTTTTACAACAACATGCTCATTATTTTTATTAGGTAAAACCTCCCCTAAATCTTGGTTATTAACCCTTTCAACTACGACATTCATATCTATCCTGTCAAACAGGGGTCCAGAAAGTTTTTTCCGATAATTTTGAATCTGGGCCTCAGTACATTTACATTCATGCGCCGGATCTCCTAAATATCCACAAGGACAGGGGTTCATTGTCGCAACCAGCATAAAATCTGCTGGATAACTCGTCTTCTTATTCGTCCGCGAAATTACGATAGTCTTATCTTCTAGGGGTTGCCTAAGCGCTTCTAAGACCGATCTCGAGAATTCCGGAATTTCATCTAAGAATAAGACACCTTTATGCGCCAAAGAGATTTCTCCCGGATTCGCATTCGACCCTCCTCCGATTATAGACGTAGGACTTGCGGTATGATGGGGGTTTCTAAAAGGCCTTCTGGAAACTATTCTATCGTTTACTATTCCGGCTATAGAGTAGATTTTAGTAATCTCTATCATCTCCTCCGGAGTTAAGTCCGGGAGTAAATTCGCCCCTGCCTTGGCAATTAGCGTTTTCCCAGCTCCTGGCGGACCAGCAATAAGAATATTATGATGTCCAGCAATCGCAATCGTCATCGCCCGTTTTGCAGTTTTCTGCCCTCGTATATGGTCTAAAATCGGTCCAGAAGCCACTTTTTTGTCCTTCTCTATATCTATGACGTCTTTTGTCGCAGAAGGAAGCGTTAGCTGATTTTTTAACGCTAAATATAGTTCTTGAAGTGTTTTGACTCCATAAATAGTTATTCCAGATATTAACGCTACTTGAGGTAAGTTTCCGATAGGAACAAAAACCTCTTTAAATCCAGTCTTTTTTGCTTCCTCAATTATATTAATAATCCCCCGTACCGGTCTTAATGCTCCGGTTAAAGACAGCTCGCCAACAAAAATCTTGTCTTTTACATCGTTTTCGATAATTTGACCAGATAGCGCTAAAACTGAGAGCGCAATCGGTAAATCGAGGTACGTTCCATCTTTTAAGAGTTCCGCCGGCGCAAGGTTAATTGTTACTTTCTTATTAGGGAAGACAAACCCAGAATTAGAAATCGCACTCCGAACTCGCTCTCTTGCTTCATTTATAGTTTTATTTGCCATCCCGACAATATTAAAGGCCGGTAATCCTTGATTCATATCTCCCTCGACCTCAACCAGCTTTCCCCTGAAGCCATAGGGAACTACTGAATATATTTTTGCTATCATGCACTCTAGTTAGCATAGTAGCAACTTTTTTTCAATCATTTCAAAACGCCTAGGCTTAATTTCCAGGGTTTTTAAAGAAAATTCAAAAAGTACTTTATAGGTTAGGCTGTATTAGGTTGTGGAAAACTTTCCAAAAAAACAAAAAAATTGTTCAAAAAATGTATTGACATTAGCGTTTTTTCGCGTTATTATAGAGGTAGCTTTTGAATAAAAAAATTATTCAAAAGGTCAAAACAAAAATTTAGCCAAAATAACTCCACACTCTACGAAAAGACCGGTTTTCCTCGCAGTTACCGGTCTTTTTTCTATCTAATCGAACTTTTTTGCAATAAAAACTTAGCAAAAAATCCTTTTTATAAACAAAAATCGTTTTAGGATTTACCCCCAAAGCAATTTTAGGATTTAATTTCTTTGTTGGGCTTTCTTTTAAAGGAAATTTAAACCTTGCGTCCTGCTGGGCAAGTAAGCATGAAAAAAATGCCCAGAGGGAGCATTTTAACAATAAATTTGGTGGAGCTGCCGGATACTGCCTCCGGGTCCGAACTACCACATGGATATCATTCTACGCACATAGTTTTCTATTTCGTCTTGGCAAATCTTGGTAGCAATAGAGAACGAAACTTTCCAACGCCATGGCTAATTTTCGAGTCATTTCTCGCCAATTAAATAACCTTAGAACCGTTGTATGATAATCTCGATCTTACGGAACCTTAGACCGAGACCAGCCTAGAAATAATAATTAGGCATAAGCCGGCATGTACATGACATGCGCGGTTTTTGTGTTTTTAGCACTTATTTAATACTTACGGTATTCAATCGGTACGCCTGATATCTGTTAATAATCCGTCTAAGCTTATGTCAGCCCCAACTGTTGTTAATTTTACCATAACAGGTTAAATAAATCAATAGCTTCACATTAGGTAAATAGCGTCACCGACCTCCCCCATGCTTTTTGATATAGATTTTTTCGTCTATGGCTAGGTTTTTTAAGCATGTTTACAAGCCCGAGCAAAAGTCGAGGAGGTTAGTCGAGTCGAGTACCGGACAGTACCGGGCGCAGACCCGATTAGCCGACGAGACTTTTGCCCGGTGCGCAGTAAACCGCGAAAAAAATGTAGCCATAGGCGAAATTCTTAGCCAAAAATCATTACATTGTTGTAAATATTACAACAATATGAGTAACAAATTAGAACAGGGAAGAAATAGGGTTATTGTTGTAATAATTACATCAATAAAATTGAACAAATCTATTGATTTTTTAAACTTTTTATGCTAACATAAAAATCAGTCGAGATGACTAAACAAAAACCATAAATAAATCAGCAAATTAACAAAATGAAAAGAACTAAAACGTAAATTTTGGCGGGCGAAAAGGTAATTTCTAGCCATAAATTACAATTAGGAATTACCTAGAGCTCCGCGAAAAGGGAAACATTCCCATAAACGCGTAGAGCGCGTTAGCTAAATCTTTCGCTAGTACCTTCTTAAATATAAAACAGAGCGAAAGGAAACGGCGACAAGGACAATGCTTCACTTTATGTGAAGCGGTCAAAGGGAACGGCGGATCAGGGTTGCGGTCAATAGTTAAGATTTTAGTGCCGGATAACCCCCGCCTCCCTCCTTTTAAAAATCTTGGGGGCACGAACCAGATATGATATAATGAGGTTATGAAGCATAACCGTATTATTTATTCCATCAGCATTATAGGACTCGCAGTTTTACTTTTAATGCTGAATCTTACATCTCCGACGGAAATTGGGCCGTTCGGGGTTTTGTTATTTTTTACAACATTGTACCTTGTGATTTTCGGCATTATTACTTTGATTAGCCAAACCTTCATGCGCATTGCTTTTAAGAAAACAAAGTTTAAGAATAAGGATTATCTTTATTCCGCCGTTTTGTCTTTTGGCCCAATTATGCTACTTATGGCTCGTTCCTTTGGCGCGATTAATCTCTGGACAATTGGTCTAATTGTCCTATTTTTGACTTTAGCTGAATTTTTAGTCTACAAAAGAATTTAAATGTGGTAAAATAAGCATATGGATAATGGTCAGACCACTCAAACAGATGATAAAGCTGGAGAATTGCTTCAGTTTCCTCAAAATAACCAGAACAGCCAGGCCTCTTGGGATATTCAACAAAATCGAGATCCCCGTAGTACTGGTAGTAGTGTTCTGAATTCTTCTGTAGCCCCAGAAGAGAGTCTGCCGGGAGGGGGCATTTCAGAAGGAACCCTGCCAACGGCTCCAGAGGAGGATGTAATCCAATTCAGACAGGCAGAGCCCTCTGAAATAGGGCAAATCATTGACATGGAGATGCCTCCAGGGACTGAACAGCAGAACTCTACCTCTGCAGATAGAATAAACGCATCCGCCGAAGCTCCAAAAACATCGAAATCTGAAGCCGGTGAACCTGAAATTCTAGATAAGAAAGAAGAGCATAACGTAGAGACTATAGAAAAAGAATTAGACAATGGGGTTATAAACTTAGAAGATTACTACGACAGAATCAGGAATATTGTCGAAGAACAGAATTCTTCCGAAAGGAAAGCAGCATGAAAATAACCTGTTTTAGTATTTTTTACAACAGTCTAAACCAGACAAAAAGAGGTTTTGCTTCTCGTCTCGGAATAGCCCCATATCGCATCGTAGCGCTATACGATAATAGTCTAAGAGGTAATCAAAAATGATTGAAAGTTGGGTGGTGATTCTAATTATGCTTATCGCTTTTGTCCTTCTTGTCTCTATTCTTTTTGGAGCTAAAATCTCAAAACTCCGAAAAGCTAAGAGGTACGAGCGTGGACTCAAGATGATCCCGCTTTTAATTCATCTTCCTCCGACTACCGAAGATATCGAAGCAGGGAGTAGGGATGAGCGAGATATCGCAAACGAAGCTGTCTCTAAGGCCCAGACCATGTACTCTATTCTTTCTTCTACTATTGCTAAAGGTTTTAAGACTAAACTTTACGGCCAAACCCACTTTTCCTTCGAAATTATCTCAAAAGACGGCTTTATTAGGTATTATGCCATCGTTCCAGCGAAGTTAAAAGAGACCGTGAAACAGTCTATTCAAGCGGCCTATCCAACCGCTAGCGTTGAAGAAAAGCGTGAAGATAACATCTTTAAAGGGGGAGGCGGGGTAAACGCTATTGCTGGAGCCGAATTAACCCTAAATAAGGAATACTATCTCCCCATTGCGACCTATGAAGATACAAAGCGAGACGCCTCGATGGCAATCTTGAACGCCCTTTCGAGTGTCAAAGAGGGCGAAGGTGCGTCTGTACAAATTTTGTTCCGCCCTGCACAAAAAAATTGGTCAAGTGCGGGGAAAGAACACATTGAAAATATCCAAAAAGGGAAAAAGAAAAAATCTTTCGGCTCCAATATCGGAAGTATTGCAATAGATATTCTGAAAGCTCCTTGGGAAGTTCCAGAGGAACATAAAAAATCTGAAACCGAGACCGTGACTAGCATCAAGCAAGATGAAATTACCGCTATTACGAATAAAATGCGTTTTCCGGCCTTTGAGACCCTAATTCGAATCGTCGCCAGCTCTTCGGATTACGCTCGCTCAGAGGCGATTCTGGGGGGAATAGTCAGTAGCTTTTCCCAGTTTAACTCCCCAGCCCTTAACGGCTTTAAAGTAGATAAATCAAAAGATCAGAAAAAACTCGCTACAGATTATACTTTCCGTGTTTTTCCGATGCGAAACCGGGGTAGTATCCTAAATAGCGTCGAGCTTGCTAGCATATTCCATCTCCCAGAGCAAAACGCTATCCCTAACTCCCAAGTTGAACGCCAGTTAACCAAACAGGTTGACGGCCCAGCTAAACTCGCTACGGAAGGCCTCTTCATTGGTACGAATGAATTCCGTGGAGTCAAAAAAGCTATTTACCTCCGAGAAAAAGATCGTCGACGTCATATGTATGTCATCGGGCAAACTGGTATGGGTAAATCTGTCTTTCTCGAGAATCTTGCTTTTCAGGATATGTGTGATGGTCGCGGATTTGCCTTTATTGATCCTCACGGTGACGCAGTTGAGGCTCTCTTGAAGCGTGTTCCAGAGGAAAGAATCGACGATATCATTTACTTCGACCCCGCTGACATCGAACATCCAGTTGGTATGAATATGTTCGAATTTACCACTGAAGACCAGAAAGACTTCATTGTTCAAGAGGGAATCAGTATGCTTCAGTCTCTCTTTGACCCCCAGAATCAAGGCTTCTTTGGACCCCGTGGTCAGCACATGTTCCGAAACGCCGCTCTTCTCTTGATGTCAGATCCAGCTGGCGCTACATTTATTGACATTCCTCAGTGTTTCACCGATCCGGAGTTCGTCAAATCTAAGCTAAAATACGTTACTGATAAAGCCGTTTATGACTACTGGACTAAAGAATTTCCAGCCTCTCAGAAATCTAACGACGCCGGGGAGGTTATTACCTGGTTTGCCTCTAAATGGGGGCCATTTATTGCTAACACTATCATGAGAAACACCCTTGGCCAGGTTAAATCAGGCTTCAATATCCGCGAAATTATGGACAATAAAAAAATCTTCTTAGTTAACCTCTCTAAAGGGCGACTCGGCGATATCAACGCCAATCTCTTAGGTATGATTTTCGTCATGAAGTTCCAGCAGGCTGCCATGTCACGCCAAGATATTCCTGAAGATGAGCGTCAAGATTTCTGTCTCTATGTTGACGAGTTCCAGAACTTCGCAACAGATAGCTTCGAATCGATTCTTTCTGAGGCTAGGAAATATCGTCTTAATCTTATTGTCGCAAACCAGTTTATGACTCAATTAACCGAGAAAATTAGAGAGGCGCTTCTTGGTAACGTTGGTACTATTGTCTGTGGTCGTATCGGTATTACGGACGCTGAGCTCATGGTTAAAGCCTTTACTCCAACTTTTACCGCTGAAGATTTAACCAAAACCCCGAACTTCTCCGCTATCACGAAAGTCATGATGTTTGATATGCCGTCTGCTCCATTCACAATCGCTCTTCCGCCTCCGATGGGAGAACCAAACGACGAGCTCATGAAGTCTCTAAAAGTCTACTCGGCGACTAAATTTGGAAAGACTCGAGCAGAGGTAGAACAGGAAATTAATGAACGCTGGAACTCCGCCGAAAAAGAAAAACAGATAGAAAAAAAGGAAATGCCGTTAGAGGCTTCTAATAGGCCATTAGACGCGTCCGAACAAAAAAGCATAAGTGATTTCGATTTTGATTCCGAAACCGCTCCTAGCGACCAAAAAACGCCTCAGAAAGGATTTTTGGACGGGTGGATGAAGAAAAAAGCTTCTGCACCAAATCCAGCTTCTGCACCAAATCCAGCTCCCGCGCCAACGCCACTTCCGACCCCAGTCCCAGCTCCAGGTCCCGCCCCAGTTCCAGAATCCATCTCAGTTCCGAACCTAGCCCCAGAACCTGCCCCGGCCCCAATTCCGGCTCCAACCCCAGCCACAACCCCGGAACCAACCCCTCTTCAACCTCCAGTCCCTACACTGACTTCGTCTTCTCGCGAAGAACAGTCCCAGCCTCAAGAGATGAGCTTTAAGATCCAATAATCTAAACAAGAAACGTCCTAGATATTATCATTACCTTTAACTTGATTTTTTTGGCTCAAGGTGTATAATAGATAGAGTATTAAGAAGAAGAGGTAAAAATGACTGAAAAAGCGGAAGCTTATGATTCGTCAGAGATTCGAGTACTGGAAGGGCTAGAACCGGTTCGTTTGCGACCTGGTATGTATATTGGTTCTACTGGTTACGATGGTCTTCATCATCTAATTAAGGAGATAGCTGATAACTCTATCGATGAAGCAATCGCTGGCTTTGCCAATAGAGTAGACATCACAATCCTAGAAGACGGTGGTATTCGTATTGATGACAACGGGCGTGGCATCCCTGTCGATATCCACCCAAAAACTAAAAAATCAACTCTAGAAACAGTTTTGACCGTCCTTCATGCCGGAGGTAAATTCGGAGACGGTGGCTATAAGGTCTCCTCTGGTCTACACGGGGTAGGCTCTTCGGTAGTGAACGCCTTATCTACCAGGATGATCGCGGAAGTTTATAGGGACGGAAAAACCCACCATATCGAATTTGATACCGGTAAACCTACTATGGAACTACAGGTAACGAAAGGTTCTCCGCGCGAATCTGGTACCTCTATTACGTTCTATCCTGACCCTTCTATCTTTAAAGAAACTACGACTTTTGACTATAGCTGGGTTTCTAGTTATGCCCGCCACCAAGCTTATCTCACTAAGGGTATTTTAATCACTGTAAAAGATGAAAGAACTAACGAAAATGAATCTTTCTACTTCGAGGGCGGTATTAAAAGCTATGTAAAACGCCTTAATAATGGGAAAGAAGTTCTAGCGGAAGATATTTTTTACGTTGATAAACAGGTTGGCGATGTTGGAGTTGAGATTGCTCTTCAATATAACGATAGCTACGCTGAAACCCTAAAGCCTTTTGCGAACAACGTCCTTACCCCTGATGGCGGAATGCATGTAGTTGGTTTTAGAACCGGTTTAACTCGTACCGTTAATGACTATGCCCGAAAGAATAATCTTCTAAAAGAGAAAGAAGATAATTTAACAGGGGACGACATCAAAGAAGGTCTTACCGCCGTTATTCTAGTCAAACTTCCTGACCCCCAGTTCGAAGGACAGACTAAGAATAAGCTCGGTAACCCTGAAATTCGTGGTATCGTTGATAAAGTTATGACCGAGTATTTCGGTTACTATCTTGAAGAAAATCCTGCGATTGCGAAAAAAATCGTCAATAAAGCAACTCTCGCTGCCCGTGCCAGAAAAGCCGCCCGAGCCGCTAGAGATAACGTCATCCGAAAAGGCGCCTTCGAGGGTCTTAATCTCCCGAGTAAATTAGCCGACTGTTCCTCTAGGAATGCTGAAGAATGCGAATTATTCATCGTAGAGGGGAACTCTGCGGCTGGTTCCGCGAAAGAGGGACGCGACTCTAAGATACAAGCTATCTTACCTCTAAGAGGTAAAGTCCTAAATACCGAACGTGCTCGTCTTGATAAGATGTTAGCAAACGCCGAGCTTGTCTCCCTTATTAAAGGCTTAGGTGTAGGAATCGGCGACCAGTTTAATCTCGATGGTCTAAGATACCACAAAATCGTTTTCATGACTGACGCCGACGTCGACGGTTCTCATATTTCGACTCTTCTCTTGACTTTCTTCTTCCGTTACATGCCAGACGTAATTAAAGCCGGTCATGTCTATCTCGCGAAACCTCCTCTCTTTGGACTCATTAAAGGGACAGGGAATAATCGTAAAATTGACTATATTTACGATGAGGAAGGGCTAGAAAAGACCCTGTCAAAGAAAATTGCCGAAAGAAAAGAGTCCGGCGTCAAGATAGACGAAGAAGCCGAACGCTTTAAACAAGCTGGCTATACCGCCCAACAACGCTTTAAGGGGCTTGGTGAGATGGACGCCGCTCAACTCTGGGAAACTACCATGAACCCCGAAAACCGTATTTTGATTAGAGTAAATATCGATGACGCCGAAAAAGCTGACTCTATCTTCAGCAAGCTCATGGGTGACCAAGCAGAACTACGTAAAAACTTCATCCAAGCCCGAGCCGGCTCAGTTAACCTTGATGATTTGGACTTTTAAGGAGGAAATATGGCAGAAGACAAGAATACTAATAAAAATCCGAAGGAACTACCTTCCGAAGACATTGTCGGAGGTTACGACCGAGACGATAAGAGCGCGAGCCTCGTAACGACGGGCGCGAGCGACTCCGTGTCTGAGGAAGGTGGTTCTTCGGAAACTGAATCTGGCATCGAGCTCCGTACCGTTGAAAACACCATGGAAGATTACTTCCTCCGCTATTCACTCTCTGTTATTGTTGACCGCGCCTTACCCGATGTCCGCGACGGATTAAAACCGGTTAATCGCCGTATTCTTTATGCAATGAACAAAAATGGTTGGAAAGCCCCCCATGCAACCGTGAAATCCGCCCGTATCGTCGGTGAGGTTATGGGTAAGTACCATCCTCATGGCGACTCCTCTATTTACGACGCAATGGTGAATCTGGCTCAACCCTGGAAAATGCGTTACACCCTTGTTGAGGGCCAAGGTAACTTCGGTTCGATGGACGGAGATGAGGCCGCCGCTTCTCGTTATACTGAGGCTCGCCTTGACAAGGTCGGTGCTGAGCTTCTTTCCGATATCGAGAAAGATACAGTCGATTTTCGCGACAACTTCGATGGTTCAGAGAAAGAACCGTCCGTTCTCCCAGCCGCTGTCCCGAATATTCTCTTAAACGGCCAGATGGGTATCGCCGTTGGTATGGCGACAAATATTCCGCCCCATAACCTTGGGGAACTAATTGATGCGACTGTAGCCCAGATTGATGATCCCGAAATTTCTCTAGAAGGGCTAATGAAGTATGTTAAAGGCCCAGATTTCCCGACCGGCGCTGAGGTTTATGGCGGAGCGCCAATGAAACAGGCATACGCTACCGGTAAAGGTTCGGTCGTCATCCGTGCTGTCGCGAACATCGAAGAGCGCAGTAAAGGACGCTTTAATATCGTTATTACCGAAGTTCCTTATGGGATGAGTAAGGAAGGCTTTATCGAGAAGGTTCGCGACCTCGTCCTTGCGAAAAAACTAGATCATATTGCCGATGCTAGAGATGAATCTGCGAGAGGGAAGATCCGCATTGTCGTTGAATTGAAAAAAGACGCTTTTCCAAAGAAAATTTTAAACCAGCTTTATAAACTAACCCCTCTTCAGACTGCATTCCACTACAATATGCTAGCTCTCATCGACGGAATCCAGCCCCGTATTCTTGGCCTAAAAGAGATTCTTGCCGAATTTATTAAACATCGTCAAAAAGTTATTCGTCGCCGGACTGAATTTGATTTAAAGAAGGCTAAAGAGCGTGCCCATATCTTAGAAGGGTTAAAGATTGCGCTTGATAATATCGATGAAGTCATTAAAGTTATTCGCGCCTCTTATGACGATGCCGATAAACAGCTCATGAGCCGTTTTGGTCTCTCTGAAATCCAAGCAAATGCAATTTTACAAATGCAACTCCGTCGTTTACAGGGGTTAGAGCGCGACAAAATCGAAGAAGAGTTGAAACAGCTTCATGAATTAATCGCGAAACTCGAAGCAATTCTTGCTGATGAAAAAGAGGTTCTAAGAGTAGTAAAAGAAGAGCTTATCGCCGTGAAAGAGAAGTATGACGATCCTCGTCGCAGTAAAATCATTAATCACGAAGTCGGTAAGTTCTCCGAAGAAGAATTAATCCCAGAAGAAGAAAGCGTTATCCTCTTAACGACAGAAAACTACATGAAGAGAGTTCCTCAAAACGATTTCCGTCGCCAGAACAGGGGCGGAAAAGGAAAGAGAGGCATGACTACGAAGGAGGAAGATGTTATTGCCCAGATTTTGACCGCTAACTCCCACGATTTCTTGCTCTTCTTTACAAATCAGGGGCGACTCTTCCGCATGAAGGCCTACGAAGTTCCTCAGGCCTCTCTAGCCGCAAAGGGAACCGCTGCTGTGAACATGTTGAATATGCATCCTGAAGAAAAAATTACCGCGATTATTAAGCAGGGAGACGCAGGAGCTAACGGTTACCTCTTTATGGCTACAAAGAAGGGAACCATTAAAAAGACTGCCATTAAAGACTTCTTTAACGTTCGCAGTAACGGAATTATCGCCATTAAGCTAGATAACGGAGATGAACTTCGTTGGGTTAAAGAGACGACCGGAGATAACGACATCGTCATCTCTACCTCTGCTGGGCAGGCTACCCGCTTTAATGAAAAAGAAGTCCGTGCTATGGGGCGTTCCGCCATGGGTGTAAGAGGTATGCGACTTCGCCCGAAGGACGAAATCGTCGGTATGGATGTCATTACCGATCCAACCCAAAAATTAATTGCTGTTTCGGCAAACGGTTATGGGAAAGCCACACTCGTTTCTAACTTCCCGCCTCATAAACGCGGAGGTGTTGGTATAAAAGTTGCTACCGTAACTGAGAAGACTGGTCCGATTGTCGCTGTTCATACTCTGGATCCGCTTGCGAAAGAAGTAATTATGATGTCTACAAAGGGTCAAGCTATTCGTGTTTCCATGAAAGAAATCCCGACTCTTGGTCGTGTAACGCAGGGCGTCCGTATCATGAAGATGAGTGAAGGAGATACCGTCGCTTCGCTTGGTATCGTCCTCCCAGAGCCGGAAACTCCTCCTGAAGCCGAGAAAACAGGGAACGAAAAGCCTAAGAAATAACGAGAAACAACAGAAAAGGTCGCGCTTAGTTGCGCGACCTTTTTTAGTATCTGTACCCCTTCTCGCATCTGTTTTATCTCTAATTACATGGTCTCATTATCCGCTACCAAACATTATTTATAAGCCTAAACGTTTTACAGGGGTTGAAATTTTTTATAACCTGTGCTTATACTCCCCCTAAATTAAATTTAACAGAGGAGTATTATGAAAAAAATCCCTATTTTATTATCAATTTTTTCCATATTTATGGGAAATCTAGCCATCGCACCCCTAAATGTTTCGGCGAAATACCGAGAAGACGAGACTACCTGGTATACGGTCGACGAACTTCTTGAATTTTCCGAGGAGGTAAGGACGGAAGAGAAGCTACTTTGCGGAGATAATCAAGATTGTCGCATGGAGCTTCATTTTTCTCATTTCGAGGAAGGAGCCGAACACGAAAAATATCGAGCTCTCTATATGCTCGAAGAATCGCAATTTTGGGTTACCTCAATAAACCCAGGGCAGGAAACAATTAGCGTCCTCTATTTTGACGAAGAGCCATTTCTTAAGATGATGGGGATAGAGGAACATCACCCTTTAGACTTTATCTTTCTAGCCTGGTTTGATGAAATAAACGGCGCTATTGGGAATTATAATCACGAGCTCCCAATCGAACCTCAGTTTCCGGAAGATCTCCATCTCCTCTACGCTGACGAATCTCTCTCTTATAGTTCAGAGGGCTTTCCTTCCAGTGAACAATTTAACCTCCCTATCGCCTCAACTAATTTAAGAGACAATCATCTTGGGTATATTTATCTCGCAGTTTTTGGTGAATACTTTAACTCGAAAGGCTATGTCGACTATTCCTCCTGTTTAACTGAACCAGATTATGGCGACGGGGTAGAATGTCGCTTAATGTTCTCAGCTGATCGGGGATATCGTTATTTCCCACCTAGAGAAACTATTGATGAGCCTGAAACAATTGAACCAACAGAGAAGCCAGAAAACCCAACAGAGCCGACGAACCTAATTAACCCTGAAACCTCAACAGATTTAACAGATTCAGAACCCCCAACAGACCCCGAAGGCCCTTCTAGTGTCCCTGAAAACCCGATTAACGAGAATCTCCTAGACGAAGCCATGACGGAAACTCATCAAGAGCTAAAAACCTCAGATAACAGGGAAGAGAATCGAACAAAATATTTAACCGTAACCGAAAAAACTTCATCTACTCCAGGGGTTGTAGCGTATTCGGTCTCCTCAACAAACCCCGTTAATCCGGTTGATTCGATAATTTCTAGAACAAACGAAGCTACGGAAGAATCTGCTAATCTAGTAAACCCTCTAGGCGAAAAAGAAGTTTCCCTCCCAGAAGCTGGAGAATTAAATCCGAAATGCGAACAAATTGTTATTTTTCCTTGGTGGATTATTCTATTACTTATCATCGGCGACGCAATCATCTTATGGTTCTTCTGGCCAAAAAACTCCAAACGAGCTTAAAGCTCTCTTTTTCAAACTTTTTTAAATAAAACCCTTGACAAAAAGAGGGAAGTGCGATAAGATGATATCAGTCTAAAGCTGCGAGTAGATATTTTAGGAGTCTTTAGAAATATTTTAACAATTTAGTTGTGCAATTAATCATCGTCAGTTTATTTATTTTTAATTAGAGCTAAATAAATCGCAAA
>JAFOHW010000067.1 GCA_017421685.1 Candidatus Saccharimonadota bacterium
AAAAAGTTATATGAAGAAAGACAAGAGAGTAAAGATTATAGATAAGAAGAATTCTGGATATGGTGATTCGATGAATCAAGGGCTGAAGAAGGCAACAGGGGAATATGTTGGGATTGTTGAGTCGGATGACTTCATCGAGCTTGATGGATTTGAAAAACTTTATGGGATTGCAAAGAAGAATGATGTTGAAGTCGTGAAGAGTAATTTTTATGAATATTTTACCGAAAAACATAAAGATGGTGGGAAGAGTGATATGTTCCTACCTAATGAGGTTAATAAAGTTATAGATCCTAGGGAACATAGACACGTTTTTTATGAACAGCCGAGTATTTGGAGTGCGATATATCGTAATGATTTTCTGAAGAAAAATGATATTGCCTTTTTACCTTCGCCGGGAGCTTCGTATCAGGATGCTGGTTTTAATTTCAAAGTTTGGGCTTCAGTTAGAAGAGCTTATTTTACTGATGAAGCTTTTTTACATTATCGACAGGATAATCCGAATTCTTCGGTAAAGAGCGACGGAAAGGTATACTGCGTAAAAGATGAATATGATGAGGTAGAGAGATATCTTAAAGAAAGGGGACTATTAGAAGAATATGGTCATACGCTAGCCACAGTAAGACTTAGTTCCTATATTTGGAATATGAAGCGCTTAACTAGAAAGACGGCTAAGGAATTCGGGAAGACTATAAAGAAAGATTATGAGCGTATTAAGAAAGATGGGTTTTTAGACGAGAAAAAGCTTGATGGGGTCGGCCTTGGTAATGCGAAGAATTTAGCAATAAAGCACCCGAATTTATATGTAAACATTAGACCTCTACATGAAGCAAGGAATAAAACGCGAAGTTTTGCGTCTAAGACGGTAAGAAAAATTTTTCCGGGCTATAGACAGAGGATTAATACGATAAATATGGTGAAGAATTTACAAACGACGCAAAAAGAAATAGAAGATAAAGTTGAGAAGCTTGAAAAAACTATAGATAAGGAGCAGAAGTAATGGCCGAAGTATCCGTTATAGTTCCGGTTTATAATGTAGAAGAATATTTACCGAAATGTTTAGATAGTTTAATAGGGCAGACGTATAAAGATATAAAGATTATCTGCGTAAACGATGGCTCGACGGACGGTTCGATGGATATCCTGAAAAAATATGAGAAGAAAGATAAAAGAATCGTAGTAGTTTCGAAGAAAAATGGGGGATTATCGTCGGCTAGGAACGTGGGGCTTAAGAAATGTAATACTAAATATGTAATGTTTTGCGATAGTGATGATTATGTTTCTCCTAGAATGTGTGAGAAAATGTTGGAAACTATCGAGAAAGATAATAGCGATTTAGCGGTTTGTGTATTAAATGCGATTTATTTAGCACATAATGAGATGGAAGAGAGCGATCGCAATTATTATCGTCTGAATTATACTGGAAAACAATATATTCATGATGAGTTAGTTTTAAAAACTGATGTTTCGGTTGTAAATAAAATTTTCCGAATGGATATTATTAAGAAATATAATATAGAATTTCCTGAAGGGTTAAATAATGAGGATTTCTATTTTTATAATGCTTATATGAGCGTATCTCGTACGATTTCTTTTGTGAATCAACGCCTTTATAATTACATGAGACGAGAAGGTTCGATTATGTCTGAGAATTTTGAGGCGGAAAAGCTATCAATGGACCATTTATTAGTAGCGGAGAAGTTGTTTGATTTTTATAAAGAAATTGGCTTTTTAGAAAAACATAAGGATTTATTCTGGAAACAGTTTGTAATGAGTTTTTGGTTTTCGATAGAGCATTCTTCTGAAAAATATAAGAGAGAAATTTTAGAAGAGGGGCGAAAGTTTATCCGAAAGAATTTTGACGAGTATTTACCCAAAGATAAAAATGTTAAATGGGAAGTTAAGACTATTTTAACTGGAAATAAGTTAGGAAAAATAAAACGTAAGATACGGAATGGTTTAGTGAAGGTTTATAAGAAGGTTAATATAAAATATCGGCAGCAGAATTATATAAATACGGAGCTAGAAGATTTAATGGCAAAAAATGATGAGTTATTAGATCGGTTGGGGAATTTAGAGGGAGTTACGAAGAAAAAATAATGAAATATAATTACACTTATATAAAAAACAGGCTTAAATCCATTATGAAAAGGAGAGTAATGAGAGCGCCTGTTAGTGTAATAGTTCCTGTTTATAATGGAGAGAAGACGATAGGGCAGTGTTTAGATAGCTTAGTGGAGCAGTCTCATAAGAAGATTAAGATTATTTGCGTGGATGATGGTTCTACCGATGGTACGTCTGAGATATTAAATCGTTATAGAAAGAAATATCGTAGGGTTCAGATTATAAATCAGAAAAATGGCGGGAGGTCGCTAGCTAGGAATACAGGATTAAAGGCGGTAAAGACTAAATATGTAATGTTTTGCGATAGTGACGATTGGTATGAAAAAAATATGTGCGAGAATATGATAGATGCGATGGAAAGGAGTAGAGCTGATTTAGTAGTTTGTGGGGTTAATATGGTATATGAGACTCACGACGAGATGAAGGAAAGTGATGAGAATTATTATAAATTGAATTATAGTGGAGAACAACAAATAGATGATGAAAAAATAAGTAAAACGAACGGTTCGGTTTGTAATAAGATTTTTAAAATGGATGTTGTTAGAGGGAATAAAATTTGTTTTCCTAAAGATTTAAACACTGCTGAAGACTATTATTTTTATTGCGCCTATATGAGCGTGTCTAAAACGGTATATTTTTTAAATCAGAAATTATATAATTATAGAAGGCATGATAATTCGATTATGTCTAATAATTTTAATAAAAAGAAGTTGTCGATGGACGATATTTTAGTTGCCGAAAAGATTTTCAATTTTTATAGAAAGAATGGTTTTATAATGGAGCATAAAGATTTATTCTGGCGTCAGTGGATAGCGAGTTTTTGGGCTTCTTATAGGTATTCGGCGGAAAAATATCACTGGAAGATTAAAGAAGAGGCGGAAAAGTTTCTTGATAAGAACTATGAAAAGTATAAACCTTCGGACTCAGAAATTATAGAGTGGAAAAATGATATAGTATTAACTCTAAACAAAATAAAGAAAGGAGAGTAGTATGGAAGGAATGCCGGATTATTTAATTGTAGGAGCGGGGATTTTTGGGGCGACGGTAGCGGAGAGATTAGCCAGTGCGGGAAAGAAGGTTTTAGTGATCGAGAGGAGACCGCATATTGCGGGAAATATCCATTGTTATAAGAATGATAATAACGGCATAGTAGTTCATTCATATGGATCGCATATTTTTCATACTGAAAGTGATGAAGTTTGGGATTATATTACTAAGTTTGCTGATTTTAATGATTATACGCATACAGTGAATACTAGGCATGAAGGAAAATTGTATCCGATGCCAATTAATTTAGATACAATTAATTTACTTTACGAAACAGATATGAGTGCCGAGGAGGCTGAAAAATTTATTGAAGAGGAAGCCCGGAAGGATGTTGAAAGATTAGGAATTAAGGAGCCGAAGAATTTCGAGGAAAAGGGGATTAGCCTAGTTGGAGAAAAATTATATACAGCTTTCTTGAAAAATTATACTGAAAAACAATGGAATACTTCAGCAAAGAATTTGTCAGCGGAAATTTTGAAGCGAATTCCGGTTCGTTTTTCGCATGACAATCGATATTTTATGACGGCAAAACATCAAGGAATACCGACGGGCGAGCTTGGTTATACTAGTATGGTAGAGAATATGTTGGATCACGAAAATATTGAGGTTAGAATCAATACTGATTTTAAGAATTTGAAAGATGACATTCCTGAAGATGTTAAAATTATCTATTGTGGTCAAGTCGATGAGTTGTTTGATTATGAATTAGGAGTTTTACCGTGGAGGTCATTAAGGTTCGAAGTCGAAGAAACTGATAAAGAAACGTTAGGAGAGGCAGTAATTAATGAGGCGGATGCGGATGTTCCGTATACGAGAGCGCATGACTATAAGTATTATCAAATTCATCAGCCCGAAGTTATTGAACAGAAGACATCGATTATTGCGCGGGAATATCCGGCGGATTTTGAAAAAGGCGGGGAAGCGTATTATCCGGTGGACAATGAAGAATCACAAAAACTATATAAGGAGTATATTGAACTTTGTAAGGAGAGATTCCCGAATATGATTTTAGGAGGGAGACTTGGGGCTTATCAATATTGGGATATGGATAAGGCGATTTTGAATGCGCTGGAGTTGGCTAAAGAATTGCTAAAAAAATGAGACGGCGAGAAAATATTGGTTTTTTAATTTTACTATTAGCCGTATTCTTATGGGGTGGAATAGTTTTCGTGAAGGATGAAACTTCGACTTCTATTCTAGAGAATAGGAAATTAGATACTTTTCAGCATTTTACTTTAAATGATTTTATCTCTGGGGATTTTCAAGATGGTTTTGAGAATACTTTGTCTGACCAATTTATTGGGAGTGAACAAATTCGAGCTTTCTATAAACAGACGTTGGCGCATTTACCGAATTTTGGAATAGAGGAAAATCTTTGCCATAATAGATACCTGGAATTACAAACAGTAAATCAGGAAGTAAAACGAGGTATATACAACTGTGATGATTATATAGTGTATTTACCAGCGACATTGTCGGATGATACTAAAGGAATCATTAATGAAAATATAGAAAAATATAATCATTTAAATAGCTTAGCGAGTGTTTATTATTATTTTGTAGATGATCCTTCATCATTTGATTTTGTCCAAAATAAAAAGGTAATCGATTATTATGGTGAACTTAAGAGTAAGATGAAAGGTGAGAAGGCGTTAGAAAAGTTGGACTGGGATTCGTTCGAGGAATATAAAAAGTATTATTATAAGAATGACCATCATTGGAATTATGTAGGTTCGTATCAAGGATATCTTAATATCGCGAAGATGTTGGGCATAAAAGAGGTTGTAGAGCCTAAGGGAACTTATACGAATCATGAAGATTTTTATGGTTCGTATTCGCGCAATACTAATAATTTTGATTATCATGATGAATTCATTTTTTATGAATTTGATTTACCGGAGCACGATACTCTCATAAATCATAAGCCACAAAAGTATAATCACTATGATGAGTATAAGAAACATGAATACGAATATAATGAGGCCGAAAATTATTACGCTTATGTTTATGGAGATGATTATGGGGAGGTGGTTTTTGATTATAATGAACCTAAAAAAGAAAATTTGTTAATAATCGGTAATTCATATAGTAATCCGGTAAATGAGTTGATTGCGTCGAATTATAATAAAACTTATGTAGTTGATTTAAGATATTACAAAGAGAGCATAGGGAAAGATTTTGTTCCGAAAGATTATATAACCGAGAATAATATAGATAAAGTTTTAGTGATTATGAGTCCGACGTTTATTCGTCTTGAAGAACCTAATAGAGGATTGGAGTTATAATGTTATTTAGTAGTTTAACGTTTTTGTTTGCTTTCTTGCCACTAACATTATTATTGTACTTTTTAGCAAAAGATAAATACAAAAATTACATTTTGCTAGTTGCGTCATTAGTATTTTATGCTTGGGGGGAGCCCAAATATGTGATTCTAATGATTTTATCTATAATATTTAATTATATAATAGCGTTTTGGATTGATAAAAATAGAAAAAGAAAAAGACTTGGATTAATAATAGCTATCATAGTAAACATTGGAGCGCTGTTTATTTTTAAATATTTAGATTTTACAATTAATAATGTAAATTTAGCATTTGGCTTTAATATGGAATCACCAAAATTAGTTTTGCCAATTGGTATTAGTTTTTATACTTTTCAGATTTTATCTTATGTGATTGATGTTTATCGTGGGAGAGTAAAAGTACAGAGGAATATATTTACTTTAGGAACGTATATAGCTTTATTCCCGCAGTTAATTGCGGGGCCGATTGTTAGATATGCGTCAATTGAAAAACAATTAAAAAAGCGTAGTCATAGTTTAGAAAAAATTTGTGACGGATTTAGGAGATTTATCGTAGGGTTCGGAAAAAAGATATTAATTGCTAATAATGTCGTAATTATGGCGGACTCAGTCTTCAATAATCCGATGGGGGTAGCGCTTAATCCCTGGATTATTATGCTAGGTCTTCTAGCATATACTTTACAAATTTATTATGATTTTTCTGGTTATAGCGACATGGCGATTGGCCTTGGCAAAATATTTGGGTTTGATTTCGACGAAAACTTTAACTATCCTTATTTTGCGACTAGTATTACCGATTTCTGGAAGAGATGGCATATTTCGTTAACAACGTGGTTTAGGGATTATTTATATATTCCTTTAGGCGGAAATAGATGTTCGAAAATAAAGTGGATGAGAAA
>JAFOHW010000068.1 GCA_017421685.1 Candidatus Saccharimonadota bacterium
CGGAGACCGTAATCTTCTTCTCGACCGCTAAAGTTTGTAGGGCCAATGAAGCCTTGACACGAGTTTCTGCAATTTTTCGTGCTTCCTTTTCCCAGTTTTCAAGCGTCTCATTGTTCCTCGCCAAGAATTCCTCAAAGCTTAAACCTTGGGAAGCCGCGTTTCTCGTCATATCGTCGCGAATTACTCGGACCTGGTCGTCAATTAAAATCTCTGGCGCCGGAACGGTAGACTTTTTAACTAACGCTGTGATTAGGTCGTCTTTAAATTTTTCTTCTGCCCTATGGCCATTCTGGGCTTTAAGATTCTTTTCAATATCCGCCTTCAGATCGTCAATAGTTTTGAATGGGCCACATTTCTCTGCTAACTTATCATCAATTTTAGCCTTTTTGACTTCGTTAACTTGTTTAACTAGGACCTCGAACACGGTCTTCGCGCCAGCTAAGTCTTCTACTCCATAATCTTTCGGAAAAGTTAATTTTAAATCAAATTTATCACCAGATTCGTGGCCGACAATTCCGTCTTCGAATCCAGGAATAAAAGTCTTTGAACCCAGAACTAACTTATAATCTTTTGCTGAACCCCCCTTAAATGCCTTTCCGTCTTTCTTCCCGACGAAATCAATAATAACTTCGTCGGTTAACTTCGCTGGTCGTTTTACGACCTTCTTCTCTGCAAATGAAGAAGCGAGATTGTCTAAAATATCATCAATATCTTTTTTCGTAACTTTAACCTCAGGTTTCTTTACGCCGAGCTTCTTGTAGTCACCGAGCTTAACTTCTGGTACGATATCGGCTGTAGCAGTATATTCAACAATTTCATCTGGGACATATTTCGTCACATTAACGCTAGGGAGGACTAATGGCGATTTTTCTTCCTTCTTAAAGGCTTCGATAACCGTCATCCGAACCGCAAGGTCAACCGTTTCTGCATTTAAATCATTTTCGGGAATAAATTTCTTTGCGACTTCCGTCGGAACCTTCCCCTTTCGGAATCCTTCAACTTTTACTTCTTTAGCTAATTTTTCTAAAGCTCGCTTTTTTGCTGGCTTTAAATCTTCTGCATCGAGCGTAACTGTAATTTCGACTCGAGAATCAGAAAGTTTTTTAAACTTTGTTTTCATACATAACTCCTATTTTCTATATTATACCATAACTTTCGGTAATGTAGAATCGCGAAAGTGAGTCAAAGTAAACTTTGAGACTGCTCCAAGTTTTATGTCGGGGTTTAAAATATTATTTTTATCGAAAATCTTTTTAATCTCTTCGTAAAGCCTTCGCTCAGATTCCAACATGTCGATATTTGTCACGACCGCCTTAAGTCTACCCTCTGGTGTCCCTCCCGCTAAACATCCACTTTGACGATTTATAATATATGCTCCCGCTTTCAAGAAAGTCGTAGCCTTCTTATTGAAGTCAGGTTCTTCTAAATTAAATTTTGGTCGTAGACTATAAGTCGAGGCAGAGAAAGAGCCAAATAGTTCCATTTCTAAATCGAGCTTCTTCCCAAGAATCTTTAAGTCATTCAGGAAATTTCCGATATTCCATTCTGGTAGATAAAAATCAGTCAAAATCGGTACGCGTTCTCCACTTCGGATATTTCTAAGATAACTGTAAAGCGCATTTTCAAACTCATCTAATGTATTCGTATTCTCAGAAGATTCAAAAATAAATTTCGAATTCCTAGGCAATTTGTTACGGATATTCATAATCTTCTTCATATTCGTATTGCCTTTTTCGTCAAAACTAGCAAAAACAACAAATCCATCTTCAAGCCTTCTAATGATCCCGTCTAGATTCTTTCCGGACTCTCGCGCCTCCATGATAATTTTTAAATCATATAGATTTAGCTTTCGCGGTTTCAAAGTCTCGACTGCTTCAAGGAATTTAACCGCGGTACCAATTTCTCGGAAAGTCGCAACCATCCTCGTTGGACGAGGTTTTAGAGGAATTGCTCTTAAAATCACTTCCGAAATAATCCCAAGAGTCCCCTGCGCTCCGAAGAATATGGGCATTAAATCTAGTGTCTCGCGCTTCTTCGCGTCCGCAATTCTCGGATAGCCCGCGAGATTGTTTTCTCCGCGAATTTCTTCTATTAACTTCTCATTCTTTTTTAAGACTTTTGAGACTTTCTGATATAGTTCCCCTTCGGCTGTTTTCTCGACCGCCTTTTTTGCGACTGCGTATTTCTTTAAACGATTTGTCTGTAGGCATTCCCCATTCGCTAAAATTACTTCGATTCTCTCGACAAAATTCGCAATCCCGCCATATTTTCCTGAACTTTCATCAGTCGGACAGTTCGAGATTAATCCACCAATCGTTTCATGATCTCTTCCGTCGATTGGAATCGTTAATCCACTAACCGAAAGCGCCGTGTTTAATTCTTTCAGGGTTATTCCGGCTTGAACTCGAACCAATCTTTCTCGAGGGTCAATTTCGAGCATTCGATTTAATCTTT
This sequence comes from Candidatus Saccharimonadota bacterium, assembly GCA_017421685.1. Lineage (GTDB taxonomy): Bacteria > Patescibacteriota > Saccharimonadia > Saccharimonadales > Saccharimonadaceae > Nanosyncoccus. The sequence continues at coordinate 2,455 of JAFOHW010000068.1, forward strand.
CAGTTGAAATAACAATTCCATTCGATAAGTCCGCTCCTCCTTCATCTAATCCCGAGCCCCTAACCGCAATTGGAACCGGAATGTTTTTTATTGCTAATTGATTAAAAAATCGCATAAGTTTTCTGATATCGTCAGTCGATTCGGGAAAAGCGACAAACTTCGGCTTAATTTTTAAAACTGAACGGTCAGTCGAATATTCTTCTAGAATTTCGGGCGTGTCAAAAACATTTCCGACAATAAGCTGATTCAAATGTCTCGCAATTTTACCCATATTGCTTACGATTATATCACAAAATTACGCGAATCTAACCTTTTTTAGTTTTCGCCGGTTCTTTACTTTCTTTTTTCGGTTTCTTGAAAATCAAATCAACTTCCAGGGTTTTTCCGCTCGGGCCGAACAAAACAGGAATAAAGCCGACGTACTCCATGCCTTCTTTTTCGACATATCGGTTTATGACTTCGCGATGTTCTTTGATGTCGGCGTTGATTAATTTATTGTTTGCGTATTTTAATCTGACAAACTCCATTGACCTCCTTTCTAATTATTATACACGAAAAATAAATTTTCCAAAATTAGGTTACAGCTTGCGAAAAAGCTAATTTTGTGATATGATAATAGCATCATAAAAGGACATAAATCATGGATAAAGACAGATTAGAGACACTGGTTCAGACTTACATAAATGCTAAAAAATCTGACGAATTTGGTGAACGAGAAATTTCTTATTGTGACTTGATGGAAAGCTACCGAAAATGGCTTCGAGAAAATATCTTAGATTATAAAAAATTGACCAATTATTCCGACGCAGAATTTTCCGAAAAATTCGGAGAGATGTATCTGCATACTGACGGAGCTCCAAACCACAATAATCGTAATCTTAGAATGCATTTTAACAGCCCTGAAAGTCGCATCGCGATTCGGTCCAGATTTGAAAAATTAATTGATTATATTTTGAATTATGAAGGCGATAAGATCGAGATTCTTGAAAAACTTGCCGACCCTGATGGGCAGTATAAGATTAAAGGAATTGGTGAACACATTCTGTCGTCTTTGATTTCCGCAAAATATCCCGAAGTCCCGCCGATTAACGGAACTTCGCGAGAATTCTTTGATAACATTGGTGACCCGCTTCCGGCGAATTATACCGATGGCCTAAGGACGATTGCTGAATTTTTTGAAGACGTTATTAAGCTTTCTAATGGTGAGTTAGGCTCGGATGATGCGAACCATATTTTCTGGTATTCTAAGAATATTGAATCCGGTCGTCGTTTTATGGAGTTAAATTATCAGACTACTTTCGAGAAGAAAGCTAAAAAGAAAAATCCTTCATCAAAAAATCGAAAGAAAATTCTTTCCTATGAAGAAGAATTTGATGTCGGATACGCCGACCTAATGGCAGTTCACGAAGCGGCCATGCGCAAGAAAAATGGCGCTTAAAAACAACATAAATATTTGCAAAAAGCTATTAGCTAATTAATTTCCTAAGGTCTTAATTTTGTCGAACCTAACCGATTCTACGGCTTTACGCAAAGCTTCTTCGGAGCCGTAATGGGTTTGTCTTCCGGGCGCATCTGATAACATGTGTTGGGCGAACGGAAAACTCACGGCTCTGTCTAAGATCGCGCCAAATTTTCCAGTCCGCGAACTCGCTACAGCATAATGAGAGATGTCAATTAGCGGAACATCTAAAGCCTGTTTCATTTCTTCTGGGAAGAAGGTCAGCGAAAATAGATCCCCATCCGGTTCCCCCGCTAGCCTGCCGTAAGCAATCGAGGTATTCCCCTCGATCCAAAGTCGTTCATTTAATGATCGCATCTTCGTATTAAGTAGCGACATCGTGCATTCTACTTTTTTCGTTTTATCCAAATTTCGTAGCTCGCAGACAAAATCGCCTTCGCAAGTCGTTGTCATTATGGCTTTTGAGACATCTGGTGATTTTAGGCCATGCTTTTCATCATACGAAATCGTGTCACTAATGTAATCCATCATCACCCACGAAAGTAGCCCGGTTTTTGTATTTTCCGCGACTAAGTAGTATTCTGCTCTCGCGCCCCAAAACACGCTCGAATGGACACGAAACATCACAACGATTCCATAATATTTTTCTTCATCGCCCTTAAAGACTGAAGTCTTCGCCGGCTGAAATCCATCTGGCATAAATTTTTCGATTTTTTTCGGGTCAGGAACCTCATAAAACAACAACGAACAGTACGGCTCGACGACAAAAGGCATTTTATCCGCCTTTTTTGTTGCGCTCGTGACAATTTTTTTCTGTAGACATACAGGCAGTTTATTTAATTTTGTCTGAAGATAACTAACTTTCCCGACCTCCATCGGGTTAACCAATTTTTCTACCCCCTTCGCATATTCTAAAATATTCATAAGTTTATTGTATCACTTTTTAGGCTTAATTATGCTGAGGGTTTATTTTTAATCTAGCCAAGGGCTTTAGGCTAATTATCACTATTGATATTTATTATGCAATGTTTTTTATTTGACCCAATACTCTAGCTTAAGCGATTCATAAAAGTCTATCGCGTCCGGCCAATCGAAAAATTTCGAAGCTAAAATGTTATATATTTCGTCGACCATCACTAATGTAAACAAAATAATCGTAAACGTCAGAAAAGTTCGTCTTGTCATCTTCTTTGAGAGCCAAATTGTAATTGGTATAACGACGTATGTTAAAAATAATGCCGAAACTCCGAAAAATAATACGCTCCTAAGACAAACTAATCCTTCAATATTCCCGAAATTCAGGATTTCGGTATTATAGTCCCAATATCTCGTTCCGTTTCCGATTTTAAAAACTAACCATCCCGCAACAAATTCTAAAAGACCGGTAGTAATTACGGAAATTAGAAAAACCATCCATGGATATTTTCGAAATTTCCGTGTTGTTAAAATAATCAGAATTGTTCCAATCGCATAAATATTAATCCACGGTAAAAAGTTCCCACCCTGCATATAAAACTTTTTCATTCCGCCGTTAAAATAATAGAAAATAAATTCATAAACCCATCCAAAAAATCCCGCGAAGACAATCAAGAGCATAAAAATCCCGATTTTCTGCCACCGCTCTAATTTTAGTTCACCAGATATGTATTTACGAAAAACAGTCCTTAGATTTTTATGTAACATAACCGTATTATACACCATAAAATCAAGTTACTTCACAATAGCTCACTAATGATTCATGGTTCCAAAGAATGTCGCCACTTTATTTACTTCTTTTTCTTCTTAAATAATTTTCCAAGGTGAGCCACGTAGCCAGCTTTCTCGGTTACGTCAATCGCATCCCCAATCCCCGGTATTTTTCGTGCTTCGTCGTAGGCTTTTTGATGTATTGACGCTCGTGTTGGGGCTAGGTTTCTGAGAGTCTGTTCCGCTACGCTCTCTACCGCGCCCGCCACCGTACCTTTTACGACTGTCTTTGTTGCTCCCTTCGTCGCAATTTCCGTAAACAAATCCATGTATTTTTGGTTGAGTGGACTCTTTTGGAATTCCGTCTCAAACTCGCCCGCATTCTTGCATTTTTCTCCCAGCTTTTCAATTTCGACGAATAATGCGTCAATCTTTTTCTGCGTCCCCGCATCAATTTCAAAACTATTTGCATAC
>JAFOHW010000069.1 GCA_017421685.1 Candidatus Saccharimonadota bacterium
TAACCCCCACTTTCTTAGCACGTTTTATAAGCTTTGGGCTCATGCCGTAGCCGTCTGCAAAACGATCTGGAAGCATAATCTCGAGATTCTTCTGACTTGCGCCAGCAAGTTTTAAAGTTTCCTCCATAACTGTGCTAGCAGTTACGCCGTCAACATCATAGTCTCCATAGATAAGAATTTTCTCTTTGTTCTTAATTGCCTGTTTAATTCGTGATACGGCCTTTTCCATCCCTGAGAGAATAAAGGGATCCGCGCTATTTTCATATTTCGGATGGAGAAAATCACTAGTCAAGTTACGTTTTTCTAATAACTGTTCAAATATTTTATTCAATTTCTACCTCTGTTAGCCAATGGTTTTAGATGGCTTACTACCTTTTTGACTTTTTATTACAATGCTTTGGAGTTCCTTTAAAATCGGATATTGTTTATTAGTCTGATAAATTTTCGTTTTTCCTTTTTTTGTCACATTTAGGAATCCACCCTTCGCCATGCGTTCTAATTCCCTCTGGATGTTTCCGGGATCTTCTTTTATTAGCTTTGCGAGACCTCTTACATGGGTCTTGAAATCTGGATACTTCGCGAAAACGACCAAGATTTTCCTACGTACACGTGACGTTACAAATATTTCTAACATATTACCTCGCTTAATTACCTCTATTATAGCACGTTTTTCGTGGATTCTGTAAAAATTACAACAATTTAGGGACGAGCTACTGTAGTATAATAGAGGTATGTTTTACGAGGTTGTACCAGAGGGGAAAGTTGAGGCGTTGACTTACGATTTTGATAATTCCCTATTACCTGGACAAATCGTAATAGTGCCAGTAGGAAGACGGCTAGTTCCAGGCGTAGTTGTTAAAAAAGTTGAACGACCGGATTTTAAAACAAAATCGATTTTAAAAGTTTTGTATTCAGAGCCTTTGCCGAAGCATTTAATGAAAACTATCGGGTTTATCCATGAATATTACTTAGCTCCTTCTGGCCAGGCGGTATCTCTGATTTTGCCAAATGGGGTCGAGAAGAAACGGAGGAAAACCGAACAAATGTTCGGGTCCAAACAAAAAACCGAACAAAGCTCTGAAATGCCAGAAATTCGGCTTAATATTGCGCAGAAAAAGGCCTTGGAAGGCCTCCAAAAGGCTCCAGGAACGACGAAACTGCTGTTTGGCGTTACTGGTAGTGGTAAAACTAATATCTACCTAAAAATGGCTTTAAATACCCTTCTAGCGGAAAAATCTACTATCCTTTTAGTCCCAGAAATTGCTTTAACGGGGCAACTTGTTCGGGTTTTTAGTGAGATTTTTGATGAGAAAGTCGTTTTAATACACTCTGGGCAAACAGAGGCGGAAAGACATCTAGTCTTTGAGCGAATTTTAAAGTCCAATGAGCCTTTAATTGTGGTTGGGCCCCGGTCGGCGCTTTTCACTCCCCTAAAAGACTTGGGGTTAATAATTATTGACGAGGAGCATGAGACAACCTATTACCAAGAGAATACGCCAAAATACTCGGCGATACGGGTTGCGAGCTTCATGGCAAAAGAGGTCGAATGCCCCCTTATACTTGGTTCAGCGACGCCCAATATTGCGGATTTTTATATTGCTTCAAGACAGAGTTCGGTCATAGAATTAACAGAGAAAGCAAAAACGTCGGCAATAAAACCCGAGATTAAGCTAATCGGCTTTAAAGACAGAGATAACTTCACGAAGAATAAGTATTTCTCTAATTCCCTGCTCGAAGCGATTTCGAAAAATCTCAAGAAGAAGGAGCAAACCTTGATATTTCATAATCGACGGGGGTCGGCGCCTCTGACGATTTGTGAAGAGTGTGGAGAGGAAATTCTCTGTCCGAATTGTTTCCTCCCTCTTACTCTGCACGCCGATAAATACATTTTATATTGTCACACATGCGGTTTTTCAGAAGATGTGCCTCTCTGTTGTCCAAAATGTCAGGCGCCGGGGTTAATCCATAAAGGGTTTGGGACGAAGCTACTAGAATCAGAGTTAAAAAAAATCTTCCCGAAGGCGAGGATAAAGAGATTTGACGCAGATAATAAGAAGGGAGAGCGATTAGAGGTAATTTACGATTCGGTCAGAGATGGTGAGGTTGACATTTTAGTTGGGACGCAAACCTTAGCTAAGGGGTTGGACTTACCAAAACTGGCAACAGTTGGAGTCGTACAAGCAGATGCGGGGCTTTCCCTTCCGGACTATTCGGCGGAAGAGCGAACCTTTAGATTATTAACTCAGGTTATAGGGAGGGTCGGGCGTGGGCATATCGATACAGCCGAAGTCTTTATCCAAACTTTTCGCCCAGATCATCCAGTTTTGCAATTTGCTAAAGAGGAAGATTATCTGGGATTTTATGAATACATGATAAAAAAGCGCAGGCAGGCAGGTTTTCCGCCGTTTCGGTTCTTGATGAAGTTAGAAATAACCATGAAGACAGAGGCGATAGTCTTAAGAAAAGTACGGGAACTAGTCTTAAAACTCTCTAAAGACGAGAGATTAATGGTCTCTCCGCCCTTGCCGGCTTTCCATGAGCGAACAGATAAAGGGTATACTTGGCAAATTATCGTCAGAAGCTCTTCAAGAAAGGCGTTAATTCAGGCTTGCGACGGAATTGATCAGAGTTTTAAAATTATCTTAGACCCGCCGGGATTACTATAAATTAAAAAATAGGCTTAAGGATTATGATGATTTTTCGTTTTTTGCGGTATAATAAAGGAAATAAATAAAAAGAGGAGGTAATATGTGTACTGGGGTCAGATTTAGTGATGATGCTGGGAATATGTTTTTTGGACGAAATTTAGACTGGTCAGAGGGATACGGCGAAAGAGTCGTAATTACGCCGAGAGGTTATAAATATAAATCAGCCTTTCTAGGGGAGATGTCGAACTCGCCGGCCTTAATTGGGATGGGGATTGTCGTCCAGAATACCCCGCTTTATTTTGATTGCGCAAACGAACATGGACTCGCGGTAGCGGGTTTAAACTTCCCTGGTTATGCGAAATATTCTGAGGGGCCAGTAGATGGAAAAACTAATGTTTCGGCCTATGAATTCCCTCTCTGGGTGGCATTGAATTTTAAGACAGTTGATGAAATCGAGAAGGTACTCCCAGAGGTCGTAATCGTCGCAAGGCCGATAAACGAACAATATCCGGTTTCGGAGCTCCATTGGATTATTGGGGACGCTAAGAGATCGATTGTCGTGGAGTATACAGAGAGAGGAATGGAGATTTTCAAGAATGATGTCGATGTTTTAACGAACCAGCCGGGATACGGGTGGCATAAGGAGAATTTACGCAATTACTTAAACCTGTTCCCACAGATGCCGAAAGAAATAAGATGGGAAAAGGCAAAGATGACGGCATTCGGTTCCGGTTCTCTGATGCGAGGGCTTCCGGGCGATTATTATTCCCCGTCGCGTTTTGTTAGAGTCGCTTATCTTAATACACATTACCCAGTAAAGTCTACAGAGGAAGAAAATGTTTCGCGTTTGTTTCATACTTTAACTGGGGTTGCAATGATTGATGGAGCAGCGGAGATGCTAGATGGAAAATGCGAAAAGACGATTTATACTGGAGGGTATTCCTCTAAGACTAAAACCTATTACTATAACACCTATGAAGATCCTGCGATTAAGAGCGTAGCCTTAAAAGACCATAATCTTGATTCAACAGAGATAATTGTGGTATAATACTCTTATGAAAATAATCACGACGCCAGATTCTAGGCTTAGGGAGAAGTCAGAGAAAGTCCGTAAAATTGACAAAGAAATTTTAGGGATTATTGCTGATATGCGAAAATTGTCATTAGATTGGGAGAAAGAACATCCTTTCGAGCTCTCGGCCGCAATGGCTGCTCCCCAGATGGGTGTAAATAAGCGAATTATCATCATTAGAGATGACATGGAAGACAAGAAGAATGCGTCGTTTACTGCTTTGATAAATCCAGAGATAATTAAGGCTGATGGGAAAGTTAAAAAAGATTATGAGGGATGTTTGTCGGTTCCCTCTATTTATGGGATGGTTCCTCGAAAAACAAAGGTCCGAATTAAGGCAAAATTAGAGGACGGAACAGAGGTAAGGATTAAGGCGACAGATGAATTGGCGCGGACTCTACTCCATGAGATAGATCACCTAGATGGGATTCTGTTTATTGACCATATTAAGGGGGTCGAAGATGCATTTTACGAGATGAATGATAAGGGGGATTTGGTTCCGGTGGACTACGAGAAGAAGATAAAAAATAATAAGAATCTATTCCCTGACGAATAGGGGTCTTAAGAGATGGAAAAGATAATTTTTCTAGGTAACGGGGCGCTAGCGGAGTATTCGCTAGGGGTTTTAGAGAAAAAATGCGAGATAGTTTTTCATGCTAGAAATAAGGAAGATTTAGAGGAAGTTAAGAGATTAAAGCGAGAAGACCCGGGCTTACATGGGGTTTTAGCTTCGTTTGGGGTCATAATAAAAGATGACGTTCTGGAATTATTCGAACCGGAAGGGATTTTAAATATTCA
>JAFOHW010000007.1 GCA_017421685.1 Candidatus Saccharimonadota bacterium
CGCTTTCAACTTTATCAATTAATTTCTTTTCGGCGAGACGATAACCGTCGGTAGCGGCGATAGCGAGAGTTCCTTCGTTAGTATTGAAATATACCCCAGTTAAAGCGGGCCTAGTTAGGTCATTGGAACTCGCAGTAATGACTTGATTCATACTAGTCTTAAATTCATCGATACCCAACTTATAGATAACGATCTTCTTCTCGTCCATTTCGGGAAGTTCAGGGAAATCATCTGCGAGGGTACCATTAATTACGGAAGAGTATTTTCCGGCGGAGACGGTAACTTTTGTATCTTTAGAAGAAATTTCAATAGTTTCTCCTTTGGGAAGGTTAGAGATAAATTCAGCGAGAAGTTTTGCAGGGACAGTAATTACACCGTTTTCAGAACTAGACACTGGAAGGAAATCAATAACTGCCATATCAAGGTTAGTCGTGATTAAAGAAACTTTCTTATCGTTAACTCGAATTAAGACATTGTTAAGAATCGGAAGAGTTACTTTTCCTACAGCTATCCTACTTACATTATTTAAGGCTTTACTAAGTTTTTCTTGTGTAACTTTTATTTTCATACTCGTTCCTTTCTATTATATTTATTAGTAGTTGTTATTGTAGGGGGTGTGGAATAGTGGAAAATATTGCTTTCAATTAGGGGTGGAGAAGTTGTTAAAAAGTTTTGGAAAAGTTTAAAAAACTTAGTGAATAAAACGGTTTTTACACATGAATAATTATGTTCTATGAATTGTTCACATTTTTTTTCATTTACTTTTCGCAAGATTTTTTTCAGGTTTTTACACAGAATTTGGGGAGTTTTTCGCATGATTTCCACATGATTAGCCATAAATTTTCTCCTTTATCTCTTCGATTTGGTCGCGAAGAGTAAAATCTAGTTTTAAATCGTTTCGGATTTTTCTAATACCATGAACGACAGTAGAGTGGTCTTTTACTCCGACTTCATTGGCAATTTTATTTGTACTAAGAGATAGTTCAGTAGAAAGAATAAACATCGCGACTTGACGGGCATTTTTTATGTTATAGACGCGAGATTTACTTTGGAGCTCTTTTGTAGTTAGATTGTAGTATTTTGCAACTTTTTCGACGATTTGTTTTGCGGAGGTTGGACGAAGTTTTGAAGTTTTATTAACACTGATAGAACCGTTCTCAATTAATTCTAGCGGAGTTAATCCTCTAACTTCGGACATGAGAAGAATTGTTGAGAATTCACCTTCAAGGTCGCGAATATTCGTATTAACGTTTTCAGCAATATATTCAATCGCTTCTGGTTCAATTTCGGCGCCCATAAGCTCAGCTTTGGCTCGGAGGATAGCACATTTGTCTTCAAATTTAGGAAGCTGAAGATCGAAGGCGCCAGACCAAGTTAGGCGAGAAGCTAGACGCTCATCAACGGATTTAATTTGGCTAGGGAGTCGATCTGAAGTTACGATGATTTGTTTATTGAGTTGATAAAGGTCATTGAAGATATTAAAAAATTCTTCTTGAGACTTTTCTTTTCCAACAATAAATTGAAAATCATCAATAATAAGGACATCTAGTTTTCTAAATTTTAAATTAAATTCCTTGCCTTTGCCTAATTTTACAGCGTCGATGAAATCGGAGTAAAAGTGAGCAATTGGGGTGTAAAAAATTTTTAAGTCAGGATTCTTTTTCAATAGTTCATTTCCGATAGCTTGGACGAGGTGAGTTTTTCCGAGGCCAGGTCCACCGTAAAGGAAGAATGGGTTATAGCGGTCGCCAGGGGCATCGATGATACTACGAGCGGCGGAAACGGCAAGATCGTTATTAGAACCGACGACGAAATTATCTAAAGTGTATTTGCTGTTTAGTCCAGTCTCATGATTACTTTGGCTTTTTATAGCGTTAGTGTTTCTGATTTTTTTAACATGCTCTTTTAAAGCAGAATCTTTAAAGACTTCTCGGGGCTGGATTCTGGATTTTGTATTGGTTTGAACTTCGAAATCGACAGTTTTAACTTCGAGATTATTATTTTTTAAAGCTACGGTAATAATATCTAAATAACGATTTCGAAGCTGTTTTACGTAGAAGGTATTTTTTACGCCTATAATAATTTCTCCATTTTCGGTATTAATTAAAGAAGTATCCTGGAACCAAGTTGAAAAATTAGCTGCAGATATCTGTTGTTCTATTTCAGCAAGTGCGTTTTTCCAAACGTCATACATTTTATTTTAGACCTCCTTCGTGATTAATATTATAGCATGAAGGGAAGGGTTTTCCACAGGTTTTTATTTTGAAAAAATATGTTGTAATGAGTTTTTTATTTTTAGGGTGGTTTTTTCCACATAAGTTGGACTACCTCTAAATAAAGTGTGGAAAACTCCTTGAAAATTGTGGAAAAATAAGGTATACTATATAAAGAATTTGAAATAAATTAAAATTTAAGGAATAATATGCCAAAGCGAACTTATCAGCCACATAAGAAACAACGTAAAGCTGAGCATGGTTTTATGAAGAGAAATGCTACAAAGTCTGGTCGTAAAATTTTAGCTAGGCGACGTTTGAAGGGTCGTGCTAGATTAACGGCTTAGAGATTTATGTTAAATAAAAAATATCGATTTCATTCACGCGGAGGAGTGAGATATGTTTACCAGAAAGGTAAAACGATTCGGACTCCGAAGATGTCGTTGGTTTTTACTGAAAACAAGAAGGGATTCACGAGAGTTGCGGTTGTTGTATCAAAAAAAGTAATGAAGTCTGCGGTGGGAAGAAATCGGATTCGTCGTAGGATTTACGAAGCGATTAGAATTAATTTTGATAAGATTCCGAAGAATATGGATTATATTTTTGTAGTCTATACTAATAAATTAAAAGATATTCCATTTAAAGAGATTGAAGATAATATTGCGGAATTAGTATCTGAAATGAAGGTATGTTATAATAAATAGAGTATGAATATGAAAAAGGTGTTGTATTGGTCGATTTTTATAATTTTCATTATAGGCTCGATTCTTACTGGTGGCCCGTTTAATTTTATTGATTTTATTATTGTCCGACCAATTGTTAATATCTTGTTCATTATCTTTAATCTTGTGCATGATTTTGGTTTAGCGATTATTATTTTAACTGTTTTAATTAAATTCTTGATGTGGCCTTTAACGAAGAGACAGTTGAACCAGTCTAAGCTAATTCGTAAAATTCAGCCAGAACTGACCCAGATTAAGAAAAATTGTAAAGGGAATAAACAGCTAGAATCAATTCAGACGATGGATCTCTATAAGAGGTATAATGTTAAACCGTTCGCGTCGATTTTAACTTTAATTATTCAGCTCCCAATTTTTATTGCAATTTTTTCGGCGATTAGAGTGATTGCAACTCCACTACCTCAGGACAATTTAATGAATCGGGCGTATGAGATTGTTGCATATGAGGGGTCAGAAATTAAAGATCTCGAAGAGAAACAAAAAGTTTATTTA
>JAFOHW010000008.1 GCA_017421685.1 Candidatus Saccharimonadota bacterium
CAAGAAGTGGGATTCTTTGGATGTCGCCTTCAAAGAGGCGAAGGCGATTTTCGAGAAGGAAGGATTTATCAACGAGGCTCATCCGCTGGATGGCATTTTGGTTCGCGTTGTGGCTGCTGGAAAGTATTTCTCGAAACATCATATTGTCGATGAACAGACTTTCAAGGAGCTGGAAAAGGTTCAAGTAACTAATCCGTTGCATGTTCCTGGAACTCTTCGCGGAATCAAGAACGCGAAAGAAACTTTCAAAGATGTGCCAGTTCTTATCATGTCAGACTCGGAAGCTTTGGTTGATGAGTCTAGGCGTGATATGGAATATGCTTTACCAAAAGACGTCATCGAAGAGTTCGATCTTGGGCGTTGGGGTGCACATGGGGCTTCCTATGGATATATGATGGATAGAATTCCTGAGCTTGGCCTGATGAAGAAGAAGATGGTTATTTGCCATCTTGGTTCTGGGTGTTCGGTCACGGCGTTGATTGATGGGAAACCGGCCTATACTTCAATGGGAGAAACTCCGCTCGAAGGTTTGATGTCTTCGACGAGAACTGGTTCGATTGACCCGACGATTGGAGCTTTGCTAGGTGATAAATTTGGAGCCTCTGAGGCTATCAAGGTCATGAACAAAGAGTCTGGCCTTTTGGCTATGGCTGGTTCGAATGACATGCGTGAAATTATTGCGGGAGTTGAGGAAGACAAGGAGGGTTCTATTTCGGCCTACAACCTCTTTGTCGACGGCGTTGCTGGTAAGATTGGGGAATTTTCTGCGAAAATGGGCGGGATTGATGCGATTGTGTTCACGGCGACGATCGGTGAGAGATCGATTCCGGTTCGAAATTCGATTGTCTCGAAGCTCGAGTTCATGGGGTTCAAGATCAAGAATGATGTCGACTTCGATAAGTCTAAGGGGTATGTCAATATTGCGGATGACGGATCGAAGCCGATCTATATCATTCCGACTAATGAGGCTGCCTATATGATCAAGTCGGCTGGAAAACTGCTAGACGAAAACTCCAAGTAGCGACTAATCTTCCCCTTAAGACCACCAAGAAAGTTTTGGTGGTCTTTTTTGATTATGGATTAAATTTATGCTATTATATATGTATATGGCTCGATATAAAGTCCCTCAAGATGTTGAGGCCGACGATAAGCTCTTAGGCCCGTTTAGTTTTAGGCAGTTTGTCTATCTTTTGATTGCTGGTGGTTTAATTGCGCTTTCGGTTGGACTTTTTCAAATTTTTCCATTGCTCATTATTATCCCATTGCCATTTATTTTATTATTTGGGGCTTTAGCTTTGCCTTTGAAAAAAGATCAGCCAATGGAAACGTATTTAGCTGCACTGGTTTCGTACTACACGAAACCGAGAAGGCGACTTTGGACTCCAGGTCAGAGAGAATCGACAATTCGGATTACGGCGCCGAAGATTGTAGAGGAAGAACGTACACGAGCAATCACGGGTGAGGAAGCAACGCATAGATTGTCATTTTTGGCGGATATTGTTGATACGGAAGGATATGCTATAAAGGGGGCCGGAGTTAATCAGCTTCGAGATGATTTTGTGGCGGAAACTAATACTACTAATGATATGTTTGAAACTAGTCATTTTGATGATCTAGGGGATACGATTGTAAGAGATGAAAATCAAAGACATAAAGAAGTGATTGAGGAGATGAAGAAAACAATTGAAGAGAATGAAAAGATTAGTAGTGGGCATGGAGCTAGAATTATGGGGCATACAGAGTTAAATTATGAAAAGCCAGAATTAGAATCGGATGTCGTAATTAAGCCTGAGCCAGTCTATCAACCAATGGCTCGAGCAGTAGTAAAGTCGGGGGTTGTGGAAAACACTAAAAGCGAGAATGAGGAAAAAACTGAAAATAGCGAGACAGTAGCGCCGAAACCTAGTATAATAGAATTAGCTAATAATGATGATTTTTCAGTCGCGACTATAGCAAAAGAGGCTAACCGAATAAAGCAAAAGGAAGAGGAGGGCGAGATTTTTATATCGCTACATTAAGAAATGAATCCACAACAGAATATAAACAGTGATCAAAATGTAATGAACCAAGGAATTCCTCAGATGGCTCCTCAGGGGGCTCCTCAGGTTATTATGCCAAATCAGGCTCAACAGGTAGAGCAGAATCCGAATATTGCCGAAATGGGGTCAACGGCCATGTTTGCGACCCAGGCGTCGCCGATTTCTCCGACGAAAGAGGCGCCATTTTCGACGCAAGCGACATTATTAATTTCTGAGCTTAGAGATAATGTCGTGATTATGAAAGATGGCTCTTTTAGGGCTGTGGTAGCATGTAAGTCAGTTAACTTTGATTTAATGTCAGATATGGAGCGAGATGGTGTTGAATATTCATATCAGAATTTCTTAAATTCCCTGAATTTCAATATTCAAATTTTAGTTCGTTCGCAAAGAGTCGATATTGGTCCATATATCGAGAAGTTAAGCGAAATTAGGCGTAATAATGACAATATGCTTCTTGGAGTCTTGATGGACGATTATATCAATTTTATTGACGTTTTGTCTCAAGAAGCGAATATTATGGATAAGTCGTTCTTTATTGTGATTCCGTATTATTCTTCTCCTGATGCGGAAAAAGTTATACAGCAGACAAAGAATTTCTTTAAGTCATTTTCAAGAAATAGGCCTCCAGAGATAACGAAGATTGATCGGGCGACTTACGATAAGGCGTTAGTTGAGTTGACGAACCGAGTTGATTCGGTTATGTCTGGTTTGTTCCAGATTGGGGTTCGATCGGTTAGGCTAAATACAAAAGAATTAGCAGAACTTTATTATAACTTTAATAATCCAGATACGGCGGTTAGGGAACCGTTGGTTGATTTTTCAAAACTTGCGACTATGTATGTAAGGAAGGGAGAGAAAGATAATGGCTAAAAAGAGACAATTAACTCCAGCTGAAATTGCGGCACAAAACGAGGCGATGGAAAATGCACAGATCCAGAAGGCTTTTGAACAGGGAACGAATACTTTAAGAGATTTAATTTCGCCATCAGCAATTGAAATTCATTCGGACTATTTTAGGCTTGGGAATAAATATGGTAGAACACTTTATGTTTATGGATATCCAAGGTCTATTTATACGGGATGGCTCTCGCCAATTATTAATATTGATGAAGTTTTAGACGTTTCGATGTATGTTTATCCGGTAGAATCGGCGGTTGTAATGAAAAACCTAAGGACAAAGGCGACTCAGCTCCAAGCATCGATGAATATTAATGCAGAAAAAGGTCGTATTAGAGATCCGGAGTTAGAGGCGCAATATACAGATACAGAAGAGTTACGCGATCAGATCCAGACTGGAGCGGAGAAATTTTTCCGATTTGGGCTTTATGTTACACTTTGGGCAGATTCTTTGGATGAGCTACGTTTTGTACAGCAGAAGATTGAGACAATTTTTGGACAACAGATGATCTTTACTAAAGTCGCTAATTCTCAACAAGAACAGGGACTAAATTCAGTAATGCCACAGTGTAATGATCAGTTACAAATTCGACGGAATATGAACACGGGAGCAATTTCGACTTCTTTCCCGTTCACTTCGGCTGATTTAACTCAGGATAAGGGGATTTTGTATGGTATCAATATGCACAATAATGGACTGGTGATCTTTGATAGGTTTAGTTTAGAAAATGCAAATATGGTAGTATTTGCGAAGTCTGGGGCTGGGAAATCGTTCACGGTCAAGTTGGAAGCTTTACGTTCGATGATGGTCGGATCGGAAATCTTAATTATTGATCCGGAGAACGAATATCAGAAGCTTTGCGATGCGGTCGGGGGTTCATATATTAGGTTATCATTAAATTCAGATGTAAGAATTAATCCGTTTGATTTGCCGAAGGTAATTGATTCTGAGGATGCAGGAGACGCTTTAAGGGCGAATTTGGTTACTTTGCACGGATTGTTTAGGCTAATGCTAGGAGGGAATCAAATTTCGGCAGGAGGGCAGGTTGTTCCGGCTTTAACTGCGAATGAGGAAGCAGATTTAGATCAAGCTTTAATTGATACTTATGCAAGGGTTGGGATTACGTCTGATCCATTGACGCATCAATCTACTCCGCCTACAATTGCGAATTTATATGATACGTTGTTACATATGGGTGGTTCGGGACCACAGTTGGCACAGAGGCTGAGAAAATATACGACGGGGACTTTTGCGGGAATTTTCTCACAACAATCAAACATTGATATTAATAATCAAATGGTCGTCTTTAATATTCGAGATCTAGAAGATGAGTTAAGGCCGGTTGCAATGTATATTGTGTTGTCGCATATTTGGAATATTGTACGAGCAGAACAGAAGAAAAGACTTTTGATTGTAGACGAGGCTTGGCAATTAATGAGATATGAAGATTCGGCGAACTTCTTGTTTAGTTTGGCGAAGAGGGCGCGTAAATATTATTTAGGTCTCACAACGGTCACGCAAGATGTCGAAGATTTTATGAGCTCAAAGATGGGCAGAGCGATTGTCGGAAACTCGTCGATGCAGTTATTGTTAAAACAATCAGTTTCAGCGGTAGATGTTTTAGCAGATGTATTTAAATTAACTGAAGAGGAAAGACGAAGGCTGTCGAATTTTCCAGTAGGGCAAGGACTATTCTTTGCGGGGCAGAACCATGTTCATATTCAAATTATTGCGTCAGAGACAGAAGAGGGATTGATTACGACAAACCCTGGAGGAAGTAGGTGACAAAAAAACAACTAGCGTTAATTGGCTTTGTCGCTGTAGATGTGATAATTCTAGTCGTCTTTTTTACGCTTTATTTTTTGAATGCTACTAAAACGGCGGTTTTGGATATTCTAGTTGCGCCAATAAACGCGACAGTTTTAATAGACGGGGAGATTTATTCACAAGGGACTTATAAAACCTATCCTGGAGAAACGACGGCAGTTATATCAGCAGAAGGATTTAAAGATAAAGTTATAAATTTAAATTTAAGTTCTGAAGAAACAAATAAAATCTATGAATTTTTAGTGCCAGAAGAAGGAAACCTGAATTATTATGCAAAGAATGATGATGATGTAGAGATTTTGAAGAAAATTGGGGGAGATGAGGCGGAAAAAATATCAAAAGTTGTTTCGATAAAGAACGTGTTGCCGATTATTGAATATAAATATGGTGGCTTAAATGGGAATTCTTACGAAATTGTAATTGACCAGGATTTTAATTGTGAAGAATTATTTTGCTTAATGGTTACTGGGACTAATGATAAGGACGAAATCGATAGTTTAGTTAAAAGCAAAGGATATAATCCGATGGATTATAAAATAAGATATGGAACGAATTAAAATAAGGATTGGGATTGTCGCTATTTTAATGCTTCTTTTTGGTTCTTATCCAGTGATGGCATTGTCAGAGTCGGATATGGATATTTATTCGCAGAATAATATATTATTTTACAATCCGGATAGTTGTGAAGATGTTGGTGGGACTTCAGTATATGATAATTTAGTGATTGGTGAGACTAGAGATGAAAGATTGAAGTCGGTAGTTGAATCTTATGGACTTTTGGCGATGGATTTACAGCGAGAATGGGGGACACCGTGGGAAGTAGTTTTTGCACAGATGGTAATAGAGTCTGGAGTTGGGACATCGACGAGTGGAATTAATGCGGGGGTTCAGGAAAATGGGTATTATAACTGGTTAGGGATGACTGGAAGCGGGGGAGAATTTAGCGTTGGAACGCCATACATTAGTTCTGTAGGTAGAAAATGGGCACAGTATGAAAGTATTGAAAATATGATAAAAGATTGGGCAGGGGAATATATTGCAAGAAATGGATATTACGACAAAGCATTTTCAAACTTAAGTCCGAGTTCGTTTAATCTGAGAGGGTTTTTAAATGATTTTATTTTGGTATATGCCCCACCGTCAGAAAACGATACCTCTGGATATATCACTCAGGTTGAGTCAATTATAAATGGAACAATCAATGATGTCAGAAAAGAAAAAGGATGGCCTTCTTCGGAAGAGTTGGCTAGAAAAGAAAATATCCCGATTGGGGGGAAGCATCCATTAGGGTCGGAAGGATCGAGTAGTTCGGAAGTTAACTCTGGAGGTTGCGCTAAATTAAGGAGTTCACCAGATTATAATAGTTCTGATTACAAGACGAAACTATCAAATTTGCATGATTTTAATCAGTTAAGTGGAACTTTTAATAATCATAAGATGTGTGGTGGGTATTCGTATGTGATGAAAGGAAGTGGTTGTGGGGTGATGTCACTTTATGCTGGGTATTATCTATTCTCCGGACAAGGACTCAATAATGAAAAAGTCTTTGGGGAATTCTTGGACGCGTCAGAGAGTGACGGATATAATGTTTGTACGGCAGTTTCGGCGAAGAACTTTGGGAGTAATTTAAATGCTTATACACAAATATCGGGAGAAATGTTGTTTAATGATGCTTCTTATACTGGGGATAAGTGGGAAGAATTAGTTTCGGAATTAGAAAAGGGAAATAAGGTCGAGATTTTGGTAAGAAAATCAGATGGATCGTATTTCCCGCAGAGCGCACACTATATGCTTCTTGACCATTATAATAAAGAGAAAGACATGATTTATCTATTTGACCCTTCGATGTATGCAGGAAAATTGGACAAATTAAAAGCGGATTTTGGGGCGAGCGATATTTCTTATGAAGGAGATGCGAAAAACGGCTTATATGTTAGTCGAAAAGCGATGGATTTAGCGGTTAAGCCGGACGAGGCTCTAGTTTTAACATATGATGGATGCTATAACGGAGGGGCGGATATTTGTCGAGATACTTCTAATGGGCTTTCGGCGGGAGGGATGACGTATGAGCAAGCAGTAAAATTCATCGAGAGTTATAAGAATGAGGCTGCGAAGGAGAAGCGAGGCAATTATGGGAGTGGATACTCAAACGGAAATGTAATCGGGAAAGGGTGGATTGCAGATGCAGGATGTTTTAGAGGCACATTAAATAACTGTGTTGCGTTTTCGCAGTGGTTTGTCAATAATTATACTTCGCTTGATCCGGGAATTGGAACGACTGATGGTTGGGGTTACGCTGATAAATTAATTAGAAATGGTTTAACTGATGGGGGGAAGGTTCCGAAGGCTTATGCGATTTTCAGTACAATTAGCTTTAATCATACTGGTGTCGTCTTAGGGATTAATGTCGAAAAAGATGAAATCTATATTGGGGAAGCATCGTGTAGCTATGCGTATCCGCCAAGTGTTCACACTAAGAAATTAAGTGAATTAACGAATGGTAATTATAAGTATGCTTATACTGATAGTAAGTTAACCTTGGGGAATACGTAAATGGATAATAGAAAGATAAAAATTAATCCAGTTTCGGCGGTATTAATATTTTTTCAAGTTATTTTTATAATTTTAATGATAATTTCGTTTAGAAATCTTTTTAATTCTTCGGAGCCGAAATTAGACATTGAAGTTAGTGGACTAAGGGATGAAATTGCTGGGTTATCTGAAGAAGGAAAAGAGGTAATTGAATATAATATATATCAGGCGGTTTCCTTGAATTCAGCTAGTGATAATGTTCAAAAAAGCGGGGTTTTTATCCGAGAAGGAAGTTTAATTAATGAATATTTTGAAAAAATTAATGTTCATTACGTGAATTTCATTGCAGATATTCCAGATATTCAGCAATCTTACAAAGTCGTTTATGAATGGTCGGATAATCCAGAAAATGAATTTATTTCTCCGGATTATTCGGCGGTTGCGATGTGTTTAGACGAGAGTCAGTTAATTTATGGAGATTTTGATTGTGTTAATGAGAAGAGTTATGTTAAGAATGCAATTGTTTCAGACATGATTAGAGGGAATGAATATATAATTCCGGGACATGAGAATATTGGAATTTCGTTTATTTCGTCGGTTAGGTACGATGATTTTAAAATTCAGATAAATTATTTAGATTGTGGGTCGCAATGTGTTTGTCGGGAGGTTTCTGATACGGAGAAGCAAGAGGCGGTTGGTTTGTTTGTTGATTTTCTTTCGAAGTTAGGATTCATAAAAGAAGAAATTCCGTTTTATTTTTATAATTGTGAGTAGAATTAAAGGACTTTAAGTAGTTTAGCACTCTTGCGTTTTGAGTGCTAGTAATATATAATAGGTTTATTATGGCAAAACGAGATTATTATGAAGTTTTAGGCGTGTCGAAGAATGCATCTGATGATGAGATTAAAAAAGCCTACCGTAAGTTAGCGGTAAAATATCATCCGGACAAAAATCCTGGAGACAAAGAGGCGGAAGCAAAGTTTAAGGAAGTTTCAGAAGCACACGAAGTTTTAAGTGATAAACAAAAGAGAGCGCGATATGATCAGTTTGGACATGCTGGGGTTGGGGGAGCTTCTGGTGGATTCGGAGGGAATCCGTTTGGGGGAGGCAATCCGTTTGGTCAAGGTGGGAACTTTAACTTTAATGGGCAAACTTTTAACTTTGACTTTGGAGGTGGGGGATTTGAAGATATTATAGGAAGTTTGTTCGGATTCGGAAATATGGGGGGGAGACGTACGAGGAGAGGAGCGGATTATAGGACTACAGTGACGTTGAGTTTCGAAGAGGCGATTTTTGGGACGACGAAAAAAATTTCAGTGAACGGCGAAGAAATAAAAGTCAAGATTCCTGCGGGGATTGATGACGGGATGTCGATTAGGCTTCGAGGAAGGGGAGGTGAGGCTCCAGAGGGGGGGACCGAGAAAGGCGATTTATATGTTCAGGTTAAGGTAAAGTCGCATAGGCATTTAACTAGGGAGGGTGCGATTATCCTGTCGGAGGAAAAGATCAGTATGGTCGATGCTGCATTAGGTTGCGAGATTGATGTTGAGACGGTTGACGGAAAAATTACAATGAAAGTTCCGGCGGGTACGCAAAGTGGAACGCCGTTTAAACTGTCTGGTCACGGAGTTCCGTTTAGAGCAGATGGGGATAGGGGCCCACACATTGTAACCATTATTGTTGAGACGCCGAAAAATTTGAGCCGAAAACAGAAAGAATTATTAGAAGAATTCAGGAAAGCAAAGAAGCGAGGGATTTTTGGTTAGAAAACTTTTGCTTTAAAAAATGATGATTTTGTGGTATAATAGGGGGTGGAAACTTATTAAATTGAATTTATTTGTTAAAACGTTGATATAAGGAAAATATCGACAAAACAATTAGAAAGGGTAATATGGAAATAATAATCCCGATTGTTGCCGTTGTTGTGGGCGCTGTTGCTGGGGTTGGCGGGGTTTTTGCTTACAATAAAAGGAATGAGAACGGTGGTAAGAATAAGGCTGAAGACTTAGTTCGCAAAGCTAAACACGAAGCGAGCGAGATAGTTTTGAACGCAAAAAAAGAAGCTGCAAAAATAACCGAGAAGAGTCAAAGTGAAGAAAGTGAGCGAAGAAAAGAATGGAAGCGAACGGAAAATCGTTTAGCGGAACGAGAAGTCTCGCTTGACTCAAAATTAGATCAACTAGAGAAAAAGACGGAGAAATTAAGTAAGGAAGGACG
>JAFOHW010000070.1 GCA_017421685.1 Candidatus Saccharimonadota bacterium
AATACCTAACGAATCTAAAATAGAAATAGTTGGGGGTCTGTTTTATGAGCATTGAGCGAGCCCAAGCGAGAATTAAGAAAACTAGTCGAGTCGAGTACCGGACAGTACCGGGCGCAGACCCGATTAGTTTTCTTAATTCTCGCCTGGCGCGGAGCGAACCGCTCATAAAACAGACCCCCACTATTGTCATTTTAGGACCTACCGGCTCTGGTAAGACCAGTGTTTCAATCAAAATCGCGAAAGAGATAGATGGCGAAATCATCTCCGCCGATTCTCGCGCGATTTATAAAGGCATGGACATCGGAACCGCAAAGCCGACCTTAAAAGAAAGGGAAAATATTCCGCACTACGGGATAGACTTAGTCGAGCCTGGCGAAAGATTCACTGTCGCAGATTGGAAAAAATATGCGACCGAAAAAATCGAAGACATTAAATCTCGCGGGAAAGTTCCGATTATCGTCGGCGGGACCGGGCTATATATTGACGCTTTAATTTTTGATTATAAATTCAAAGGACCAACTGGAGAAAAAATTGGTGACATTGAACAAAAAAGTTGTTCAGACCGTAAAGAGGTAAAAGGCGATTTTTTAATCGTTGGAGTTAAAACCGAATCTTCTATTCTTCGCGAACGAATAAAAAAACGTATCGATACAATGTTTGATAAAGAGCTTTATGAAGAGACTAAAAGGCTCGTAGACAAATACGGCTGGGATAATCAAGCCATGAAAAGTGATATCTATGAATATGCTTGGAAATATTTGACTCATGAAATGAACCTAGAAGAAGCAAAAGAAAAATGTTTTTATGAAGACTGGCATTTAGCAAAGCGCCAAATGACTTGGTTTAAACGAAACCCGGAAATAATTTGGCTCGAACTTGCAAAAATTTATTCATACGTGATAAAATATATACAGAATGAGCAAAGAAACTAACACGCCGACTGAAAAATTGTTTGGCTCAAAAACGAGAGCTAAACTACGTAAATTATTCTTTGGAAATCCTGAAAAATCTTTTTATGTTCGTGAAATGACGAGAGTAATTGACGAGCAGATTAACTCGGTCCGAAGGGAATTACTAAACCTCGAAAGTATTGGCGTTATTAAAAATGAAACTTTCGATAATAAAGTTTATTACTCTGCTAATAATAAGCATCCCTTCTGCCGTCCGCTATCCGATATTTTTTCGAAAAAAATTGATACAACTCGCGAGAAGGATATTAAAGAAACTACTTGGGAAGAATATTGCCGACCTGTTAAAAATTATCTAAAAGGCTTAGTTGTAACAAATCGTCTACCCGGACAAGATGGAATCGACCTCTTAATTATTGGGAACGATCGAACCAAGAAATTGACTCGTTGGGCTGAAGTTATTGAAAAGAAACAAGGGAAGCCCATTAACTATGTCATTATGACCCCTGATGATTTCACGTATCGTAAAAGCGTCCGTGATCGCTTCATTCTCGAAGTTCTCGAAATGGAGATAACTGAAATTGTGGACCCAAGTAATATTATAAAAGGATAGGAGGGATATCATGTTCGAAATCGAAAGCAAAAACCAAGACGAGATTATTATTACGACGAAAAAAACGACGATAAAGTTCAATATCTCTGACGCAATTATTGATGCTGGCTTATCGGTAGGGAAAATTACTGGTCCAGGTGAGTTCGAAATTGGCGATGCAACCATTCGTGGAGTTATGACTGAGAGCCGAAGAACTATCTACGACGTTGAAATCGGGGGAGTCCATATTGGAATTGTTGGAGGAATCGAAGAAGGCCTTGACGATATTGTCGCCGACATCCTTTGCACTTCCTCTGTCCGAGCTATTCGCGAAATCGAACCTAAATTAATCGTCGCGATGGGGAATGTTGATGGTATGGTTTCTGAACTTAAGCTTTCCGCCCGAACCGAGAAAAAACTTAAAATCAAAAGCCTCGACTCTCTTCCGGTGACGAAAGAGGTTGTTGTCTTAACTTAAAAAATGAATAGCAACATTTTTTACATTGTCTTCGTCTTGATTATTGTCGTCGGCTCAGTTATTTTGCATGAAATCTCTCATGGCTTAGTCGCTTATTGGCTTGGTGATAATACCGCAAAAGAATCTGGACGTTTAACCTTGAATCCGATTAAACATATAGACCCGTATCTTTCTATTCTGGTTCCAGTCATCCTCTATATCCTAAAAGCTCCAGTTTTCGGAGGAGCAAAACCTGTCCCGGTTAATTATCAGAACTTAAAGTGGCGCGAAGGGGGAATGGCCTTAGTGGCGCTCGTTGGACCTTTTACTAATTTTCTTATCGCTCTAGTTTCATTTTTAATTGGTCACTTTACCGGCTTTCTTTATGGTTCCGGCGGGGAAGCTCTAGCGTTTATTTTTTCCGAGTTAGTCTTGATTAATCTCGGTTTTATGATTTTTAATCTTATCCCTATCCCTCCGCTTGATGGCTCCAGAGTTCTTTATGCGATTGCCCCAGACGGGCTCCGTAATGTTTTGACATCCATGGAACAATACGGATTTATTGTCGTTTATTTTATGATTGTTCTTTTCGGAAAAATTTTTTCTTCTATCATGTCGAATGGCGTGAATGGAATCTTAGATTTTTTCTATTTTCTGGTAGGTAGATAAATATGATATAATTAAGATAGTCCTGTTGGCAACATGATTTTCCTGAATAATCATGTTTTAGGGATTTCGTGGCTTACGACCGTGGTCGTATCGCATAAGATTTTACCCACCTTGTATATATTACGGGGAAAACATGCCAACAGGACCCAGGAAGGTGGGTATGAAACAGAGAATTCGCGTTGTAGGTATTATAAAAAATAGCGAGGGGACATTGGTTTTGAAGCGAAGCCGAGGTCGTTCTGAGACCCCGGTTTTTTGGGAACTTCCAACCGATAAGATTAAATTCGGAGAACAACCTGAAGAGGCTATGGTTCGCGCCCTCTCTGATTATGTCGGGCTTACCGTTTCTTCTGTTGAATTAAAAGATGTGATTACTTTTCTCGCCCCTGAAGGCTCGAGCCAGCTCAGTAACCTCTATATCGTCTATGAGCTAGGGGTTAACACAGAAATAAAGCCAAGCCCCTCCGACCGCTATACCGCCTATAAGTTTATTAAAGATTTTAACACCTCTAACGTTAAGCTTAATGAAACCAGCATGACCGTACTCGATATTGAATGGGGTAAGGTTAATCGTGAATACGTTTCTCCGCGCGATACCGCTAATGCTTCTGTTATTAATGTCGATGGTGCCTCGAGAGGAAACCCTGGACCTTCTGGCATTGGCTACTGCATCCACGATAACAGTGGTAAAATTATCGAGCGCGGAGGGGAATTCATTGGCTTTGCAACATCCCGCATAGCCGAGTATTATGCGATGCGAAAGGGAATTGAACGGGCTATCGAATTAGGCTATAAAACCGCTCGCTTCATCTCTGATAGCCTTATGGTTGTAAATCAATTAAGTGGTATTTTCTCTGTAAAAAACCAAGATATTACCCCTATTTATAATGATATTATCGAAAAATTAGATTATTTTGATGCGGTTTCTTTTTCT
>JAFOHW010000009.1 GCA_017421685.1 Candidatus Saccharimonadota bacterium
ATAAAATTGAAACAAAGGCGGGGGATATTTATAAGTTGCCTTTTAAAGACGAAGAACTTGATGGTTTGATGATGGTTAGAGTTACGCATCATTTAAAACATTTAGACAAGGCGGTTGCGGAATTATATCGAGTTTTAAAGCCGGGAGGGGTTGCGGTGATTGAGGTCGCGAATAAACGAACTTTGCCGAAGATGGTACGTTTTATAACGAAGCGTTCGAAAGTTAATCCGTTCGATAAGAAGGTTGCGAATTATAAGGAAATTTCGAAAGACGGATTTTATAATTACCATCCGAAATATGTTGAGGAGATTTTCGATAAAACTGGGTTTAAAACTGAAAAAGTTTTATCGGTTTCGAATTTCCGAAGTAAGGGTCTAAAGAAAGTATTTAAGACGGATAATCTTGTAAAGATGGAAGATAAAGCGCAATCGGTTTTAGCGCCGATTCGGTTTGCGCCGTCGATTTATTATAAGTTGAGAAAACCGGAAGAATAAGGTATAATATAGGTAGGCTTGGTTTTTCGAGTCTTTGGGTTTATTCCCTTTATTCGTTGCTTTTGTTTGGGGTCGTCGTTCAACGGATAGGACATATCCCCTCTAAGGATACAATGATGGTTCGATTCCATCCGGCCCTACCAAAACAAGAAATAATCCCTTTAGGGATTATTTGTTGTTTTGGTAAAGACAGAATCGAGCCATGGTTCGCACCGAGCGAAGCGAGGTTTCTCCTTCCATCCGGCCCTACCAAAATAAGAAATAATCCTAGCTTAATAGAATATTATAAATCTATTTACGTTCGCTTCGCGCCAGGAATAAAAAATAATTCTCGTCAAGTCTGCGCCGAAATTACAGTTTCGTACTCGACTTGGAGAATTATTTTTTATTCTTGGGCTTGCTCCAAAAAAAAATAGATTTATAATATCCTATTTCTTTAGGTATTATTTTTATTCCGTTTAGGCTTAATTTAAGCGGAAGAAGTAAGACTTATTTTTCCAGAGGTTAAAACACTTATGTCATAATTTTCTCTAAATTATGCTTGAAAATAAAAATAAAGTGTGTATATAATACGCACCAGGTTGGCTTCGGAGATTTAGTGATTCATCGTAGGAACTTAGTAAGTTTGTGCTGTGTGAGGTAATCATTAAACGACTAGTCTAGGATAGCCAGGTTACCAGGAAGGAGATAAAATGACCATAGAAATAAATCTTCTATGTATCGTAATTCCACGGAGTAAATCCGTACCGAAGAAAAAGTCTACTAGATAATATCTAGTAGACACCAACCTTTTACGAAAAGCGTCCTAGAGCGCTTTTCTTATGTTTTAATTATAACATGTTTTTAGGTTTTAAAGCATTTTGGTTTTAAGATTAGTCTTCTTCGGGGAGGAGGGCGAGGTGGGACTCGTCGAGTTGGATTTTGTCGACTTCGGATGGGGAGCCCATCATGAGGTCAACTCCGGAGCCGTTTTTCGGGAAGGCGACGATATCGCGAATGTTTTCGGTATTTTCGAGGACCATAAATATACGATCAAGGCCTGGGGCACAGCCGGCGTGCGGAGGGGCACCGAATTTAAAGGCGTTCAACATTCCGCCAAAGCGGGATTTGACGTATTCGTTATTATAGCCCAAAATATTGAAGACTTTATACATAATTTCTGGATTATAGTTTCGGACGGCGCCGGAACAGACTTCGTAACCGTTCATGACCATGTCGTATTGGTCGGCGATAAGACTTAGCTTTTCTTCATCGGTTTTAGCGTTTTCCAAAGCCTCGAGACCGCCTTTTGGCATACTAAAGGGGTTATGACCAAAATCGAGCTTTTTGTTCTTTTCGTCCCATTCATAAAACGGAAAATCAATAATCCAGGTATAGGAGATTTCGTCAGGATTTTTTAGATTGAAATGGTCAGCGAAAGCGATTCGGAGTTCACCTAGAATTTTGTTAACTTTTTTACGGTCGTCGGCGCCGAAGAAGACCGCATCGCCAGACTTTGCTCCGGTTAATTTTTTAACGTTTTCGATTTCGGATTCAGACATGAATTTTAGAATTGGAGATTTTTCGCCTTCTTCTGTATATAATATGTAGGCTAAACCGCCAGCGCCGATTTTTCGGGCTTTTTCGGTGAACTCATCGATTTCGCGACGAGTTAGACTTGCGCCATTTTTTACGCAGATAGCTTTTACGCAGTCGGTTTTGAAAACTTTAAAATCAGTATTTTTAAAGATTTCGGTTAAATCGATTAGTTCCATGCCATAGCGTAAATCAGGTTTATCGGTTCCGTAAGTATTCATGGCGAAATCGAAAGGTAAACGAGGAATAGTTTTTCCTTTAGGAATAAAGTCTTTTGCCGGTTTAGAGTTTATGACTAGCTTTTTTTCTACGAATTCTGTAGCAAGAGAAATAAATAACGGTTCGATTTCTTCGCGTACGGCTTCGCCGTTATCGACGAAAGACATTTCGCAGTCTAGCTGATAAAAGTCACCATAAAGTCGGTCAGCACGAGGGTCTTCGTCGCGAAAACACGGAGCGATTTGGAAATATTTATTTACACCGCCAACCATCAATAATTGTTTAAATTGTTGGGGGGCCTGAGGCAAGGCGTAGAATTTTCCAGGATGAAGCCTAGAAGGAACGAGAAAATCGCGAGCGCCTTCTGGAGAAGAGTTAGCGAGGATTGGAGTAGTGATTTCTGTAAAATCATGATCGTACATGTAATTTCTGATGAAACGGTAAAATTCAGAACGATGCCTTAAAATATTTTGCATACTAGGACGTCGAAGGTCTAAGTAACGGTATTTTAAGCGAAGTTCTTCGGAAGATTTTTCGCCGTCGTCGTGAGTATTTACGGGAAGAGGCTCGGATTTGTTGAGAAGTTCAAGACTATCAACGACAAGTTCAATTTTCCCAGTTTCGATATTTGGATTAATTAACTCTGGTTCGCGTTCGCGCATTTTTCCGGTAGCTTTTAGAACGAATTCATCGCGGATAGTCTCGGCGAGTCTAAAGGCGTCTTCTGTTTCGGGAGTAACGACTAATTGGATAATATCGGTATGGTCGCGGAGATCAATAAAAATTAGACCACCGTGATCGCGCCTGGAATTAACCCAGCCTTCGACGGTTACGGTTTTTCCTAGATGGTTCTTTAATTCGTTTGCTAAAATTCTCATATCTGTTATTATAACACTTCTTAATCTTAAATCATATAGTTTATGTTTATTTAAATTAACCCAGAAGATAATCTAACAACATTTGAATAGTAAAGAAGCCGGCGAGGGAATTTTTTTCGTTAAGGACGAGGAAATAATAACTGTTTGTCCGTTCAATTTCTTTAACTACAAATTTTAGAGAATCATTAATATGAAGATAACTGACGTTTTTATCGAGATATTTTTCGGCACGATCAGTCTTCTTTATTTCTAAAGTATTTAGGGCTTCAGTATGGATTACCCCTTTGACTTTTTCGTGATTATCGACAACTGGGAAATTTGTAAAACCGGATTTATAGAGCTTGTCAAGGACTAGTGGGCCGAGAACGTCTTTTGCGTTAACGAAGACCATTTTTTCTTTCTCGACCATGAGATCTTTGACTTTTCGGTCATCGAAGCTCATGATTGCGGAGATACGTTCGCGATCTTTGGTACTTAAAATAGTTTTTGGAGTTCTGCGAAGAACATCGATAAATTCTTCAAGGGTTTTCGGGGAATATTTTTTTTCCGGCGGTTTCTCACGATATTTTTCGAGTTTAGGGTCGATAAACTTGACAAATTTCCGCATTAAACTATTAAACATGATATAATAATTATATCACTTGAAGGAGTTATATGAAAAGATTAAATGGCTTTACCGTTTGGGGGATTGTTGTCAGTATTGTTGTTGCGGCTTTGCTTGGATTTGCGACCTATAAAATTATTGATGGAAATAATAAAGCGACAGATTTTAGTAAGTATGATTTTAATACCATAATTGAAGCGGATGAATATAATGGAAATATTGGCGATCACGTTAAGGGGTCTTCAGATGCGCCGGTTCTAATATTTGAGTACGCGGATTTTCAGTGTCCAGGATGTGCGTCGATTAATCCGCGAGTTAATAAGGTTATCGAACAGTTAGATGGAAAGCTCGCGGTAGTTTATCGTAGCTATTTGTTGTCGTATCATAAAAATGGTACGGCGGCGGCTTCGGCAGCCGAAGCAGCTGGACTTCAGGGTTATTGGAAGCCGTATGCAGATAAATTATTTGCGGAGCAATCAGAATGGGAATATGCTTCAGCTTCAGAACGAACAGAATTGTTTAATAAGTATTTTACAGAAGTTACGGAAGGGAAAGGTGATTTAGATAGGTTTAATAGTGATATTTCGAGCGATGCGGTTTCGAAGAAGATTAGTTTTGATATGGGGATTGGGAAGCGAGTTGATATCGAGGGGACACCGGCGTTTTATATTGATGGTCAATTGATTCGATGGGGGGAAGCAGGAAGTGTGGTCGTTAATGGAGAGACGATTTCATGGGATTCGGCACGTTCGGGAGACGATTTTGTGAAATTATTGAAACAGATTGTTGAAGCGAAGCTTGGCGAGAGTGAAGAATAATTGGTTCTCTATTTAATACTAAAAAGTCCCCTTTCGGGGATTTTTAGTTCGAAATTAGATTTCGATGAACTCTTGCCATGAGGCAGGAGGAATTTTTGACTTTTGACGTACGTTTTGACGTTTCAGTCGTTTGATACGCATGTATCTAATGTTCTCCTTAATGTTTTTCGCTCTTACGACCGCACCCACCTCGCAAAGACTGTGGTAGTCTTGGGAAATTAACGAGCGATAGAATGTATTTTAGCAAACGATTTTATAATATGCAAGCATAATTTGTTATAATAGATAGTATGAAAAAGCGTGGGCGGATTAAGGTTCGGAAGATTAAGACTTGGCAGTTAATTTTGGTTTTAGTGCCGTTGCTTTTTGTTGATGCAACGCTTCTGAGAAATGACCATATTCGAATGACTGAGCTCAGGGATGCGGTTTTGCAGGCAGATGAGAAGGAAGACGACGAAGAGATTTCACGGACTCTAGAGGAATTGAAAGAATTTGTTTTTTCGAATATTGTGATAAATGTTGTTGATGATAATGGGGCGCAAAGGATTACTTTTGGAACGGGGCCATTTTATTTGGAGCATCAGTATTTAAGAGCAGCTAATAAAGCGTTGGATGAAGCGGAAAAAAATCTTTCGGATGACAGTAATCCGAACGGGAATATTTATAAATTAGCGTCGGATGCTTGTCAGGGGCAGGCAATTAGCAATGGATGGAGCTGGGATAATCCGAATTATATAAATTGTATGATGTCTGAGATTCAAAAATATCCATCTGCAGACGAGCTTCAAGATAAAATTGTGGCAAGTTTGCCATCGACGGAATTATATCGAAAAAATTATGCTTCGCCGATTTTCGTGCCAACATTAACGGGGTTTTTGTTATTAATAACGCTTATAATTATTGTTGTAATTTTTATCAGGGGAATTATTTGGCTTATTCTTAGATTATCCCTGTTATTTATTTAGATTATGGTAATAATTTCGAGAACTTAGGTAAAAACCCCTTGACAATTCTCTCTATGAACCTTAATATAAGAGTATATTAACTTAAGGAGGAAAGCTAAATGGCTTACGAACATACCAACGGAAAAGGCGTGAAGTACTACTTACATAAATCTGAAGTGACTCTTCGAGGTGGCAAACCACAGACTATCTATTTCTTTACTAAAGAAGCGAACGGCGGTAAAGGTACGCCTTGTGATCTTCCGGAAGATCGTGTTGTTTGTGAAAATCCACGCAACGGTTTCTTGACTCTTAAGAAGAAACAATAGAATTTTGATAATGAAATATCGCACGAAAGTGCGATATTTTTTATACGTCTTATGTTTGGGGAGCTCAATATAAAATAAAGGTCTTTTGGACCTTTCTTTTATTATTATGGTAGGGGCGCCTGGACTCGAACCAGGGACTCTGCGTGTATAAGACGCATGCTCTGACCAACTGAGCTACGCCCCCGCTACTTTATTTTATCACAAAATGATATAATGATAAGCATGAGAGAGATGAAAAATAAATTTCGGAGATTGAGATATATTTTTCGGCATGATTTTTTTACGATTGAGAACGTTATTTTAATACTGGCGATTATTTTATGTTTGACTTGGACTTATCAATCGATTGTAGCGATGTCTCGAAACTGGGAATTATCTGAGAGATTAACGGCTGAGCGAAAAACTTTAGAATTACTCAATGTTGAGGTAGAAGCGTTAGAACTCGAGAATGAGTATTATAAGACGGATGAGTATCAGGAGTTAATGGCGAGGAGGAATTTAGATAAGGAACTAGACGGGGAGAATATGGTAGTTTTACCGGAGAATTCTGAGGAAGCAAAAAATAAACATAAAGAAACTTCGGCTACGATTCAAGATGTGAAATATTCGAATTTCGAGAAATGGATGAGATATTTATTACCTAGTTATTAGTTGAGTTTTAAATTGCTTATGTTATAATAAAAAATATGAAGAAAGCAAAGCGTGGTTTTACTTTGATAGAGGTGGCGCTTTTTCTGGTAATTACTGGGGCGTTGTTTGTTGGAGTGACGGTTGGGGTTCAAAATTCAATTTATCAACAGCGTTATACTGATACGGTACAAAATTTTGTTGAATTTTTAAGAGGGGTCTACTCGGGGGTTTATAATGTCCAGAATACTGAAGGAGGAAAATCGGAACAGGCGATTTATGGAAAGATGATTACTTTTGGGGAGGAATATAATTTAGCTGGAGAAAAAAATACAGAAGATGGGCAGAAGCCGATTTATGTTTATAATGTAATTGGAGAGATAAATGAGGAAAATACGTCGGGGAATGCGATTAAAATTTTAAAAGAGCTGAAGGCTAATATCGTAATAAATACAGAGAGTGGTCCGCGTCTTGTTGGGGTAGCGGAGAGTTATATGCCGAGATGGTCGGCGGAGATTCAAAAACCTCGAGGAGAAGAGGGAAACAGTAACTCGCCGTTTACTGGGACGATTTTGATTGTCAGGCATCCGGTTTCGGGAATTGTTTATACTTATTATTCGGGTGGGACTATTCAGGCTAATAATATAATTAGAACTGCCGGAACTCAGGACATAAATCCGTTAAGCGGAATAGGGGCGGAAGATGATGCTGAGTTTAAATTTAGCGAGATGCAGATTGATTTTTGTGTGAATCCTTATCCGGAGGAGAATAATGCTTTAAGAAGAGATGTTAGGCTCGTTCAAGGAGCAACGAATTCTTCCGGAATCGAAATAATGCCCGATAATGATGGGGTATGTAATAAGGAGTAGATTGTGATTCTAGGGCGGAGGAAAGAAGAAAAAGTTAGGAGCGGATTTACGATTATTGAGCTTTCGCTTTCGATAGCTTTTATTGCGATTCTATCGATTACGATTGTTTTAATTATCACGGATACAATTTCTTCTTATAGAAGAGGGTTAGTCTTGAATCAGATTAATTCTACGGGAATGGAATTAGTTAGTGATATGCGGAGTGCAATACAAAATTCGTCGGCGCAGTCTCCGGTTAAAGATTGTGGGAATATTTATCAAGACGAGACGGCTTGTAGGGAAGATAATGCGCAGAATTTTGTTTCGGTTTACAAGAAAGCGACTGTTCAAGTTGGAACGGAGAGTTTGGAGAATATGCCAGTTTATGGAGCGTTTTGTACGGGGAAATATTCATATCTTTGGAACTCGGGATATTTCTTTTCGGATGAGGGAACGGTTGAGGTAAATTCGTCGATAATATTGAAATATTCTGGTAGCCCTGAGGGAGGGGTTTCCGAGTTTAAGTTAATAAAGATTGAAGATAATGAGAGAGCAGTTTGTAAGGTGGCAACGACGACGCCGGAGGGGGGATATAATGCTGAAAAAGGCGAGATGAATAGCAATATTGACATTAGTAATTATGGGAATGTTGGAAATGAATTAATTTACGGTTTGCCGGATGAAAGCAATTTAGCATTATATGACCTTACAGTAGATCCTCCGGCGGAGAGTGATGATAATAAAGTTACTTTTTATTCAGCTTCATTTATTTTAGGTACAGTTCAGGGTGGGATAAATGTTAAAACTTCAGGAAATTATTGTGCGACACCGGGAGGGTATAATTCGGATATTGAGAATTTTGATTATTGTGCGATAAATAAATTTAACTTTGCTGGTCAGGCGATGGGAGGATAAAAATGGGGAAATTTCGAATGAAATTCAAGAAAGGAGCGGCGTCGTTTTACATTGTAGCGTTTTCGACATTGATTCTTTTAATTGTTGCGACGAGTTTTGCGACGATTATTATTTCGGAGATTTCAAGGACAACAAATAACGATTTATCTCAATCGGCGTACGATTCGGCTTTAGCGGGGGTTGAGGATGCAAAGATTGCTTTTTATAATTATAAGAAGTGTTTAGCGTCGGAGGGGGATTTGAGTGGTAATCAGGGGGTAAATGATGGAGAAGTAGTGGATTGTGAAGCGATTGCTTATTATATGAACAATCCGGTGTGTGGGATGGTTGGACGAATTTTAGGAAGAACGAACAGTATTAATGACGAGGTCGTGATTCGGGAATCGTCAGATGTAGACAATAATATGCAACAGGCGTATACGTGCGTGAAAATTAAGACTAAGTTAGATAATATTGAGGCGACTTTATCGTCGAC
>JAFOHW010000010.1 GCA_017421685.1 Candidatus Saccharimonadota bacterium
ATCCTCGATTGTTGTCGGTTCATCTCCAGTCAAAGCAGCAATCGTCGTAAGCCCTACCGGTCTCTCTCCATAATTATCATACATCGACCGTAGCATATTCCTGTCCGCCGGATCTAATCCTAAATAATCAATCTCCATCAGTTCTAACGACCGTGTCGCAATTTCTTGATCAATAATCCCATCTCCATTTACATCCGCATAGTCTCTTACTCGCTTAAACAAACGGTTAGCGATTCGCGGTGTCAATCGCGACCTAGTCGCCAACAACCTCGTCGCCTCCGGCCGAATCTCGGTATTAAGAATCCCCGCTGTCCGATTAATAATTTGTTCAATCTCCGGCTCTTTATAATATTCTAGACGATGAATTATTCCAAAACGGTCTCTTAAAGGCCCCGCCAAAGACCCAGTCCGCGTCGTCGCCCCAATTACCGTAAATTTAGGAAGATCAAGTCGCACCGAACGTGCCGCTGGCCCTTTTCCAATTACGATATCCAGTTTATAATCTTCCATCGCCGAATACAAAACTTCCTCAACCGCTCGACGCAATCGATGAATTTCATCAATAAATAAAACATCCCCGTCTTTCAGATTCGTCAAAATCGAAGCTAAATCCCCCGCCCGCTCAATAGCTGGACCAGAAGTAACCCTTAAAGATGCCCCGAGCTCATGCGCAATCACCCCTGCCATCGTCGTCTTCCCAAGTCCCGGTGGACCATATAGTAGTACATGATCCAATGTCGATCCATCGTTTCGTTTCTTAACCGCTTCAATCGCCAATTTAATATTATTTTTCAAATGTTCCTGTCCAATATACTCAGAAAAACTCGTCGGTCGAAGACTAATCTCAATCTTCTCCTCTTCTGGATCATTTTCCGCCACTGTCGGCTCAACTAACCTCTCAATTGCCATATCTATATTATACATTCTCTCTCCCTTAAAATCAAACCAGTTTATTAGCTCAAATTAATTGTCAATTAGCACTATTGACAAATGAGTGCTAGTAATATACAATAGAGGTAAATTAGCACTCTTACATAACGAGTGCCAGAATAAATTAAACGAAAGTGAGGAAAAATGAGTAAAATTATCGGTATCGACCTTGGAACCACTAACAGCGCCTTTGCTTATATGGTCGCTGGAAAACCTGAAGTTATTACTAACGCTGAAGGAGACAGGACTACCCCTTCCGTCGTCGCTGTTACGAAAAAAGGCGAAAGACTAGTCGGAAAGGTCGCCCAGAGGCAGAGAGTGACA
Organism: Candidatus Saccharimonadota bacterium; assembly: GCA_017421685.1. Lineage (GTDB taxonomy): Bacteria > Patescibacteriota > Saccharimonadia > Saccharimonadales > Saccharimonadaceae > Nanosyncoccus. The sequence continues at coordinate 1,255 of JAFOHW010000010.1, forward strand.
AACCCAAAAAACACTATTTATGGCATTAAACGACTTATCGGCCGAAAATACGAAGATAAAGAAGTCAAACATGATTTAGATATTAGCCCTTATAAAATAGTTAAAAAAGGCAACAGTGTAGCCGTCGAAATGGACGGGAAAGAATATACTCCTGAAGAAATCAGCGCCATGGTCTTAAGCAAGATTAAGGCCGACGCAGAAGCTTTCCTTGGTGAACCAGTTACCGAAGCTATTATTACTGTCCCAGCTTATTTCGACGATTCTCAGCGCCAAGCAACTAAAGACGCTGGAAAAATTGCCGGATTGGAAGTAAAAAGAATTATCAACGAACCTACCGCAGCCGCTTTGGCCTACGGTCTCGAGTCCAAAAAAGATGAAAAAATTGTCGTATTCGATCTCGGTGGCGGTACCTTTGATGTCTCCGTTCTCGAACTCGGCGACGGCGTCTTCGAAGTCATGAGTACAAACGGCGATACTCATCTCGGTGGTGAAGATTTTGACAATATTATCGTAAATTTCCTCGTCGATGAATTCAAAAAAGAATCCGGAATTGATATTAAAGGCGATTCTTCCGCCATGCAACGCGTCAAAGACGAAGCCGAAAAAGCTAAAAAGGAGCTCAGTAGCTCAACTTCCACCGACATCAATCTTCCTTTCTTAAGCGCTGATGCCGATGGGCCAAAACACTTCGAGTATACTCTAACTCGGGCTAAACTCGAAGAGCTAGTTAGCGATTTGATCGATCGCCTCGGAAAACCAGTCGAAAAAGCTCTTAAAGACGCAAAACTCGAAACAAAAGATATCGACGAAATCGTCATGGTCGGTGGCATGACCCGTATGCCTGCGGTTATCGAAAAAGTAAAGAAAATCTTTGGTAAAGACCCAATGCAGGGCGTTAACCCCGACGAAGTTGTCGCAGTCGGCGCTGCTATTCAAGGCGGAGTTCTCCAGGGCGACGTCAAAGACATTCTTCTTCTCGATGTAACCCCTCTAACTCTCGGTATTGAAACTATGGGCGGAGTCAGAACTCCTCTAATCGACCGAAATACAACTATCCCAACTTCTAAATCTGAAACCTTCTCTACTGCTTCCGATAATCAGCCTCAGGTCGAAATCCACGTTCTCCAAGGTGAACGCGAATTCGCTGCTGATAATAAATCCCTTGGCCGATTCATCTTAGATGGTATCGCTCCAGCCCCTCGTGGTGTTCCTCAAATCGAAGTAACCTTCAACCTTGACGCAAACGGTATCCTAAATGTTACCGCAAAAGACAAAGGAACCGGGAAAGAACAATCTATTACAATCCAAAATTCTGGTAACATGTCTAAGGACGATATCGAAAAGGCCCGAAAAGAAGCTGAATCTCATGCCGAAGAAGATAAAAAGAAGCGCGATTCTATCGACGCAAAGAACCGTCTAGAAAATTCTATCTACAACGCCGAAAAAATGCCTAATGAATATAAAGATAAAATCGACGACAACGATAAAGATACAATCAAAAAAGCCGTTGAAGAAGCTAAGAAAGTTCTAAACGATGAAAAGGCCGATCAGGAAAAATATGAAGAAGCCATGAAAGAACTCAATGATAAAATCATGCCAATCGGCGCAAAAATATACCAACAATCTTCCGAAGAATCTAAAACCGACGAAGAGGATAAAAAAGATTCTAAGAAAAGTAAAAAATCCAGCGATGACGATGCTGTCGAAGGTGAAGTAGTAGATAAATAAACCATTTTTACAGACATTAAGTAAGTCTACAAACGAAAAATATTTTCACAGGGCAAGCACGAAATTGTAATTTCGACGTAGCCCTGCCTGAAAATATTTTTTGTTTCTAGTACAAAGTGAAGCACGAGTAAAAATTAGGTTATTTATGTTACAATTAGTCTATGAAAATCATTGTCCCAGAACTAAAAACCCAATTTTCCAAGAAGCTATAAAACATTTTCCCGAAATCGAATTTCTCGACGCTCCAAACCTAGACGAAGCGACCGAAATGTTAAAATCCGGATCTGCCGATTCCATGATTTCCGGTCTCGATTACTCTTCAAGAGATGTCCTTATCGCTTACAAAAACCATCTACCTCTAAAATCAGATTTCTTTTCTAGCTGTTTCATTTGTAAAAAAGATAACGAAACCCTCGCTCTCGCCGACGGTGGAGTGAATAAACTTCCCACAAAAGAACAATTATATTGCTTAGTCAAAGATACCGCCGAAACTTTTAAGCTATACAAAAACGAAACTCCAAAAATCGCCATGCTTTCCTACTCCACAAACGGTTCTGGCGGAAAAAATCCCGATCTCGAAAAAATCCACTACGTAATCGAAGAAATCCGAAAAAACCACCCCGATTATCTTATCGACGGAGAAATGCAATTAGACGCCGCTATCAGCCCAGAAATTTCTCATAAAAAATTCCCCGATTCTAAAATAAAAGGCGAAGCTAACATTCTTATCGTTCCCGACTTAAACTCCGGGAATATCCTCTATAAGTCCCTGGAACGCTTCGGCGGTTTCGTCTGCGCCGGCCCTATTATCCAAGGTTTCGAAATCCCTCTCGCCGATCTCTCCCGCGGGAGTACAGTCAAAGACGTCATTTTAACAATCGATGTAATTAAAAAACAGCTTCAGAAAGGAGTCTAATTATGAAATACTTCGGAACCGACGGAATAAGACAAAAAGCCGAAAAATTCACTCCAGAATTTCTCGCCAAAATAGTTCGCGGACTAATCGAATATAAAGGCGAAAATATAAAAGTCTTTCTCGCAGGCGATACTCGCGAATCTACCGAATGGATTTTATCTGACCTTGAAAACATTCTCGAGACCTTTGGGATTGAATATGGTAACGCCGGAATCCTCCCGACTCCTGCGATTAACTACTGCTTCTTTAAAATGGGTTTTGATATCGCCATTGACGTAACCGCTTCTCATAATCCTTATACCGATAACGGCATAAAAATTTTCGAACGTGGCAGAACTCACGGAAAAAAGCTCCTCGAAAAAGGACAAGAAATCATCGAAAAATCCCTGAATGAAGAAGCTTCCTTTAACCTTGTCTCCGCTACCATCCGAGAAAATCTCCACGAAGAGGCCGTCGGAATCTATAAAGAACATCTTCTTGAATACGTCGGAGACGTAAATTTCAAAAACCTCCATATCGGCATGGACTGTGCAAACGGAGCAACTAGCACAATTAATAAGACTATTTTTGAAAAGCTCGGCGGAAAAGTTGAGCTAATAAACTCTAACGAAAAATATAATACCGAAATTAATCAAGATTGCGGAAGCACTCATCTCGAATCCCTAACCGAACTCGTAAAAACTAAAAATCTTGATTTCGGCGTCGCGTTTGATGGCGACGGTGATCGTTGTCTCCTCGTAGACAAAAACGGCAAAACCGTAGACGG
>JAFOHW010000011.1 GCA_017421685.1 Candidatus Saccharimonadota bacterium
AAAACTAAAAGTCGAAACCGCTATCGCTAAGAACCTCTCGGTCTGGCTTACTGGGGTCGAAGTTGCCCTAGAAGAATTCGGAAACCTCGGTAGTCTCCCCCGAAACGTTTTACTTTGTGGAGGAGGAGCGAGCCTCTCTTTATTGCAGGAAGAACTTGCTATTTCTGACTGGTATAAGGGTTTACCGTTCTCTCGCCGTCCAGTAATTCATCTTATCGACGTCGCCGAGCTTCCCGATTTAATTATTAAAGACGACGAAGACACTTTAGATCATTCTTTCGCGACAGCGCTAGGCCTCCTTCGAGTCGGAATCGATACGCTCGCCGGCGCCCCAGAAGAAAATAAACTAAGAGCAAAAATCAGTAAACTTCTCCAGAAATAATTGTTGTAAAAAATACAACAATTACTCTAGTATTGCTTTAATTCGACGTACTCCCGCAGAAGAAGAACTTTCCTTTACGATTTTGAATTTTCCGATAACTCCTGTATGTTCTACGTGTGGCCCCCCACAAACTTCTCTAGAAACTGGATTATCAAAATCCCCAATCGTATAAACCTTTAACTTATCGGGGTACTTTTCCCAGAACTCGCCATGCGCCTTTAGGGTATCTCGCGCATATTCTTTATCGTATTCCCCAAAAACGACCGGCAAGTCCGCCGAAATCCATTCGTTGACCTGTTTCTCTACCTTCTCGATTTCTTCAGGCGTCATTTTATGGTCTAAATTAAAATCAAATCGAACCCGGTCGGCTGTTATGTTCGAGCCTTTTTGAACAATATCGGGCGAAATTAACTGTTGGAGCGCAGACAGTAAAAGATGCGTCGCAGTGTGATATTTTACGGTTTGTTCACCGTGGTCTTCTAGACCTCCCTTAAACATTCCCTTAGAGGCGGTTTGACTTCTTTCTCGCTGTTCTCTTAAAGCTTCGTCAAATTCCTGGCGGTAATTCTCAGACAACTTAATTCCCTCACGGTAACATTCTTCAACCGAAAGTTCCATCGGAAAACCGTAAGTATCTTGAAGTTTAAATAAATCATATCCGGACAAACTCTCCTTGGATTGTTTAGCGAGTTTTCCTAATTCGCGTAAGCCCTTACTTAGAGTTTTTCGGAAAGCATTCTCTTCTCGGAGCATGACGTCTAATGCCGTATCCCGATGGGTCAAAATCGAATCCGGAAGTTCTTTATAATTCTCGGCGACAATCGGCACAATCTCGGCTAAGAAATTAGACGAAATTCCGAGGTCTAACGCCCTTAGGATCGCTCGTCGAAGTAATCTCCTCATCGCGTAACCTTGGGTTTTATTCGACGGAACTAATCCTTGTGAAGCTAAGAGATAAGCTCCACGTATATGGTCAGTTATGACTCGCATTTCGTCAGTATTATTGTCGTATTTTTTACCAGAAAGCTCTTCTAACTTATCGATAATCGGCTTCATCAAAGAAATCTTAAACACATCGAACGAGCCGATCGAAGCGGCCGTAACTCTTTCCAGACCTGCGCCAAAATCAACATTTTTCTTTTCTAACTCCGAAAAAGTCCCATCTTCGTTTCGGCGATACTGCATGAAAACTTGATTTCCAATTTCTAAGAATCTTGCTCCATCGGAAGCTGGGTGTGATAAACCGTATTTTTCGATGTCTTGTTTATCTTCACCAAAATCATAAAATACTTCCGAATCCGGACCACATGGATCTCCAATCGGCGTCGTCTCGCATCCTCCTCCTCGGCTCCACCAGTTTTCTTTATCATTGTAGAAGAAAATTCTTTCCCCGGGCTTAATTCCTCGCTTATCTCCATTAGACGCCTCTCCAATCTCGACAATTTTCGCCTCAATCCCGACTTCCTGAAAAACCTTTTGCCAAATCTCGGCCGATTCCGTATCTTTCGGAATCCCGTATTTTTCATTACCAATAAAACACGAAACATAAATTTTTTCTGGATCTAGCCCGATTTCTTTCGTTAAAAATTCAAAAAAGTTCCGAATCTGCTCTTCTTTGAAATAATCTCCTAGCGACCAGTTCCCAAGCATCTCAAAAACCGTAGTGTGTCTCGGGTCGCCAACTTCCTCGATGTCCTGAAGTCTCATCGAAGGTTGGGAATCGCAAAGCCTTGTTCCGAGAGGATGCTCTTTTCCTAGAAGATAAGGCAAAAGCGGTTGCATTCCTGAACCTGTAAATAAAGTCGTCGGATCGCCCTCTAAAACTAACGGCGCTGGCTGGATAGCTTTATGGCCTTTTGAAATTTGAAAATCTAAAAATTTTTTTCTAACTGTATTCGCGTCCATGTCAACAATTATATCATAATAGAGGATTTCGTGAGAAAAACTATTGTTTTCAAAACTTTTATGTTAAAATGGACTCACGAGGAGCATTTTATGAACATAAGACAAAAATTTTCCATACTTAGCGGGGCGCTTTGCCTAACTACTTCTATTGCCTCTTTTTCTCTTTTACATTTACCGGCGTTAGCCGACGATTCTGTTGTTGATAATATATCTATAACCGTTCCGTCTTCCTGTACTTTGACTAATACTATAGATACGGCACATACTGCTTCGATCATGCCTGGTAACTATGAGGACGATATTGGGACGACGACGCTGAAGAGTGTCTGTAATGACCAGAATGGGTACGCGATATACGCGATTGGTTTTTCTAATGATACATATGGTAATACCGAAATGATTAGTGATACCGCTGGGACCGGAAACATTGTGACCGGAACCGCAGTAAGCGGAAATGCGTCTAACTGGGCCATGAAGCTTAATCCAGTTTCCGGGACTTATGCGCCGACGATTGATAATGGATTCGGGAGCTATAGCTCAGTTCCTACCTCATATACGAAGGTCGCACATTTTGTAGGCTCTACCGACGCGACCGTTGGCTCTTCAATCCAATCTACTTACGCAGTCTACGTCTCCCCGACCCAAATGGCCGCGACTTATACTGGAAAAGTCCGCTATACCCTAGTCCATCCTAATGACGCTGGCGCCCCTCCCCAGCCACAGGTTACTAACTCTGGAAAGATTGGCTACTTTCCTAACGCTAGCGGAGTAGTAGATTCTATGGGAGATCAGAGTATAACAAACACAGCGACATCTACTACGCTTTGGGCGACAAACTTTAAACGTCCAGGATATGGCTTTGTTGGATGGAGTGACGCGTTTGATTATGTAGCTAATGTAGGTAGTGAGTCTAACCCTAATGCGCATATTTATGGACCGAATGAAGATATTACTTTTACAGCGGGTCAATATTCAGGAGATAATCCAGGACTAAGCCTTTATGCTGTTTGGGTTAAGTCTGCAGGTAATCTCCAGAACTGGACTTGTCCAGACAATACTGCTATGCCGATAGGAAAGGTTACTGCTCTTACTGATACTAGAGATAATGATACCTACGCCGTAGCAAAACTAACTGATGGTAAATGTTGGATGATAGAGAACTTAAGGCTAGATTATGACGCCAGCGGGAATTCAGATGGATCACTAGCCCAAGGATACGGCGGAACTCCTGGAACTTATGGAACCTTCTCTGGACTAGCTAAACCAGAAACTGCTAACTTTAGCAGCACTACTCCAGTAGTAGCCAATAGTAGGTATACTTCAGATGGAACTAATAGTATATATAATGATACTACTAACCCAGTAACACTAACCGATATAGGAACTACTAACTATCCAGCATTCAGAATGCCTAGGTATAACAACAATAACACTAATACAGATACAACTTTGAATCCTAACACTAATGTAGCTAATATGACTACGACAGACCAAAATGTATATGGTTACGGTAACTACTATACATGGCATTCGGCTATAGCTAATACTACATATTATAGTAGTCCTACAGCTACAGATTCTAATGGTAAAACAAGTGAGACCGTGAACACTTCTCTATGTCCTAAAGGATGGAGACTACCATATGGAAGAAGCACAGGCAAAGGTGCTACTGCTGGAGGATTCTCGTATCTAGACAAACAATTAGGAGGAAATGGAGCAACTCAGTCTAGTACTGCAGGAACTACTCAGTCTAAAGTCTGGCGTAGCTTCCCGAATAACTTTCTCTATTCCGGCAACTTCGATAGTGCTTCGCCGAGCCTTCGAGGTAGCTACGGGTACTATTGGTCCTCTACCGCAAGCAATAACAACCGTTCGTACGGCCTACTCTTAGGCAGTACGGATTTGCACCCTGGTACCAATTACCGCAATAGGTACCTCGGGCAAAGCATTAGGTGTATTACAGATAGTTAGTATTAGCCGTTTTCCTTCCTGGAGGAGGTTAAGATAATTTCGGTTTTATTTTGAGTATTGTAAAACGCTTAAGGATTTTACGAAAAGCCGAAAACCCTGAAACATATTAAAACCCTCTTGCTTTTTTAAACAAAATCTGCTTAAATAAGAACAAGCATTATTAAAAATAAAAGGAGCCAAAAAATGGCACAAGCAAAAAAGAAAACTGCGACAAAAACTGCGAAGAAAAATACAGCACGCCAGCAAACCTGTAGAAAGAACTGTACTAAGACTGCAAAAAAACAACAACAAGGCCAAGCCGATAAGATTCATGTCTATATCGTTACCGCCATGGCGATTGTTGCTGGAGTTCTTCTCTGCGCGAATGCCGCGATGATGATGGTCTAGCTAGGACACCTATAATGCCCCGTCTGGGGCATTTTTTATCTCTACTTTATAATCCCGCCCCCAAGACAAATCTCCCCATTATATAAAACTGCTGATTGACCGCTTGCTGGACGCTTAATCTTTGTTTTGAAAACTAGTTTCTTCCCATCGAAAACCGCTGGAATTAAGGGTGCTCGGTGACGTAGCCTAACTTGTACTGGAAAATTATTTGCCCCAGAGTCAACTTGTCCATCCGTATCTGCCGAAGATTTATTCCGTTGTCGGCTTGACAACAGCGAGCATGCTCCCGAGCTGACTGAATTTTTACTTCGAATTACGACGTCAGTTAATTCAAGTTCCTTGACCCAGAGATTTTCGTCGTTCAAGTTTTTCGAAACATAAACTATATTGTTTTGATATCTTTTTTAACGACATAATAAGGTAACCCATCATTGACTGCCCCTTTTTCTCCAGACAAATACAACCCATGACGTTGTCCGATCGTATAAAACACCGCGCCCTCATGATAACCTAAAACTTTATCACTCTCAATTTCTCGGATTTCCCCCGGAGAAATTTCGATATATTCCTTCAAAAAGTCTTTCATCCCAACTTCCCCAACAAAACAAACCCCCATCGACTCCTTCTTATACGCATTATGTAACCCGTGTTTCTCCGCTATTTTCTTAACTTCCGGCTTTTTCATCTCTCCAATCGGGAAGATTGTTCGCTTTAAAGCCTCGTCTGAGATTCGGTATAAGAAATAAGTCTGATCTTTATTCTCGTCAGTAGCTCTGAGTAAAACTGGGATGTATGATTCGTCTAGCTCGAGAGCATGTTCGCCGTCGTCGAGCCGACGACGGCAGAACGAGTCCCCCGTAAAGACGGGCGGACGAGTGGGCTCGAGAGTAGATGAATCATGCATCCCCACTCTTGCATAATGCCCCGTCGCAATAAAATCCGCCCCATCTTTCATCGCTTTTTCATAAAAAAGTTTAAATTTTATTTCCTGATTACACATGATGTCGGGATTAGGCGTATTTCCCTTTCTAAACTCGGAAAGCATATATTCAACGACTTTTTCACGGTAGTCCTTCTCGAAATCATAGACCTTAAAATCTATCCCAAGCTTAACCGCGACTCTTTTCGCGTCAGCTAAATCCTCCGCCCAAGGGCATTTCATCCCTGGTAGATCTTGAGACCAATTTTTCATGTAAACGCCAACAACATTATACCCCTGCTCCTTTAAAAGCAAAGCCGATACGCTAGAGTCGACTCCCCCGCTCATCCCAACATAAACAGTTTTCATAAATATATTATAACATAATCTTTAAAAATATCCATTCTTGACTAGCATAAAGCAAAAGCGTAAAATAGAAACAGTTATGTTAAAAAGAGGTGCAATTTTCTTGTATACGTTAGTGGCTATGCTAGGCCTAGCTTCTTTTATCTCCTCTCCCCCCACCTCCGCCCTAACCTACCAAGAAGACGTCCCAGTCTCCTTTACCTTCAATCGCTCTATCTCTGTCGCTGTCTCTTCTGATCTACATATCTACAATCTAACTCCTGGCACTAATGCTGATAGTAACATCATCACAGTATCTACTGCTACTAATAATGCTACT
>JAFOHW010000012.1 GCA_017421685.1 Candidatus Saccharimonadota bacterium
AAAGAAAGAGTGGAGAGCGTAAAACCAATTACTGGCACAAGCGAAGACAAGAAGACATTAGACCCCGCCTCAATCATGAGACAGTATATTACCACTACGATATAAGTTAAAACGCAAATACAAAGCCGTCTCGTCCAAGAAGTTTCCCATTTCTTGTCAAGTTCAACTCTAGCGTTTCGAGCTTTGATGTTCTTAATCTCAGATTCAATTTTTTCACTACTCATACCTTATATTATATACTAAAATACATCAAAAAAAGACGCGCTTGATATAGTTCAATATCTTGGGCATCTTTTATACCTACAATTATACTAAACTTTCTAAAACATTTCAAGGATTTCCTCGGATTTCGTTATGATAATTAAGCGACAAATCTTACTACGATGGCTTGCGAAATAATGATTAATATTCGAAAGAGCCTTAGTTTGGTGCATTTTCATCCGTCGCAAATCAATAATCACATTAGTCGATTGCTTTCTGGCGGTATGAAGATTATTTTTAATAGTATTCTTCCCATCACCAAGCGGGCTCTTTAGCTCCCACTTCACACCTTTTACATTTAAGTCTGGAGTATGTTGGCAAGATGGACGAAGAAAAATGATATCCGTTTTAAAATAATTAGCGATCAAAATCGCAGCCGAAAGCTCATGCTCTTTCGGACGATTACGAAAGTCAGTTTCAATAATAACTCGATATTTCATTTTGCGCATTATACCTAGTCTGCCTCAATTTTTCAACCCCATATCGGTTTTATCATCTTCTTGATGCTCCTTCGGAAACGACCAAAATAGCTTGTCGTTATCATCTTTAGCGCCAATCAAAAGCACCTTTTTATCTTTCAGAATAATACACCCACAACTTTTCTCTTTGTCATACCTTACATTACACACTGAGATATGTTATAATTATACTAACAATAACAGACTACACAGGTTGGTTATGAATTTAAAGATCGGAATCGTCGGACTTCCTAATGTTGGTAAGTCTACATTATTTAACGCCCTCACAAACGCTGGCGCTCTCGCCGCGAATTATCCTTTTGCTACCATCGAGCCAAATGTCGGCATTGTCCCTGTCCCTGACGAACGCTTAGATGTACTAGCTAAAATATACGAAACTGACAAAATCGTCCCCGCAACAGTCGAGTTCGTCGACATCGCTGGTCTAGTACAGGGCGCAAGTAAAGGCGAAGGTCTCGGTAATAAATTCCTCGCCCACATCCGCGAATGCCAAGCCATTTGTCATGTTGTACGCGCCTTCAAAGACGACGACATCGTTCGCGCCGACAATAAACCCGAAAACGATATCATAAAACAGGCTAAAGATGATATCGACATCATCAACCTTGAATTACAGCTTGCCGATGAAGAGACTAAAGCAAAAATTGAAGCTAAGCGCAAAAAAGACCCAAACGACGAAAACATCCCATATTTAACCGACAAACCTGTCATTTATATGTTTAATGTCGACGAACAAGGCCTTACTGATAAAGAATTACAGGATAAATTAAAAGCTATGGTTCGTGAAAATTGCTCTTTTGTGAACATTTGCGACAACGGAAGCAAGATAGCGAGCACCACCCATAACGATGGGCCAGCACGAAACGGCGAACAAAAGAATAATTTCGCGAACCAACCCGAATGTATTTTCGTCAACGCGAAATTAGAAGAAGAAATGTCCGGCATGAACCGAGAAGAACGCAAAGAATTCCTAGAAAGCTACGGGGTCAAAGATGACGCTCTTGGCGAACTAATTAAGGCCGCCTACGAAACATTAGGACTCCAATCTTTCCTTACCGCCGGAAAAAAAGAATGTCGCGCTTGGACCATTAAAAAAGGTGCGACCGCCCCTGAAGCCGCCGGAACTATCCATACTGACTTCGAACGCGGTTTTATCGCCGCCTCTATCTGTAACTATGAAGACCTAAAAGCCCTCGGCTCCGAAAAGGCCGTAAAAGAAGCTGGAAAACTCAGAACCGAAGGAAAAACTTACATCATGAAAGACGGCGACGTCGTCGAGTTTAAATTTAATGTTTAAAACCCTTTTAACGACGTCGTCAAATCTAAATTTAATGTCTGGAATCTTTAAAACAACTTAAGTTCAGATTCAATAACTAAAGCCCCTCTACGCTTGAAATTGAATCAACTTCTACTTTAGTATTCGTTACGATTAGCCCAGACGCCGTCAATGTTACATTTCCACCGTTCGAACCAGACTTCCCCCACTCACTCGTTCCTAGTGCCGAAATAAATTGTTTAGAATCGCTAAAGTCAATCTCTGTATCAGTCAGTTCAATCTCAGCCGTCGTATTGGTCACAAAGAAAAATGGCGTCTCATCATAAACCTCCGACTCTGGTAAAACCGCTAGAGTACAATCCGTCGCCTCAAACGTCCCAGTTCCTTCCCCAGCGTCTCCCGACATACTTTGATAAATCATTACTCCCGCATTATCTATTCCTTTACGATTCCCATTTCCATATGCCGAAAAATCACACCCATCCAACGAAATTGAATTTTTTCCTTCCACAACCGCAATCTGAGCGCCAGTCGCCGTCCCCTTAGAATCCGTTACCGTAATCGAGCCAGTAGAATAAATCAACGGCGAACCCGCCCCAGCCGTAGAGAGCGTCATATTATCAGCCACTATCGTACCCTCACCTCTATCCGTAGCCAAGGAGGCACACGAACCTCCTAGAGTCGAAATCTCTACCTTACTAGCATTTATCGAACCACCATAAGTAGCGTGTAGTCCTCGCGAATTATCTTTCGTTGTAGAAATTTTCGAATCCTCAATCACAACCTCTCCCCCGTCAGTCGAAACTACTGCATTTGCCCCTGAAACATCCGTTTTAATCGTCGCTCCATTAATCGAGGCAGAAGAATCTTCGCCTACTACTACAATCGCCGAATTCATCCCGTAAAAACTATAGTTATCTCCACGACCCTGAAAATCCTCACTCCCAGTCTTATTAATCTCTACATCGCCGTCAATCTTAAGCGAACCACCATTTATTACCAAAAATACTGCTTCATCATCTTTAGTGGATTCATATGTTCCAGAATTAATTTCAGTATCAACTCCATCCACGACGTAAGCTCCAGCATACTTAATCGTCTTTCCATCAATCGTAACCGAAACATCTCCGCTCCCGAGCTCACTACTCTCAACACTCGAATTCTCATTCTTGGTTCCTTCTTGCCCGTCATGATTAAAAGGCCGAACAATCATAAAAACCGCAACAAAAATTGCAATCAATAAAACTAACGGTAAACTACGCCCCGAAGTTGTCTTTTTCGCTTCATCAATACTCAGTCCAGAATTCCTTTCGTCTCTTTCAGCACTTTTTTCAGTAGCCTCCTCTTCTTCCTCTGACTCATTACTATCCTTCTCTTCCGATTCAACCTCCTCCTCCGATCCGCCTCTAACTTCATCCTCCTCTTCCTCAGAAGTCATATCCTCTATCTTCTCTCGAACTTCCTCATCTTTCTCCGACTCCCTATCATCGGTATCGATAAACTTATGCTTACTTTTATCATATATTCCTTTTCCCATAAAAATCCTCACTTACATTTATATCATTATATTATAAAAGCCCAAAATCTTCTAAAAATCTAAGCTAAACCAAGCATTTAGATGAAAATCTTCCCCTGAAACCTCTGCAACCGCAAGCAAAGGAGAACAATCCTTGAAAAACTCATTTCTCGCCATAAAACTTTCGGCCGAAAACTTCATTTTCGAAAGTTTCTCTTTCGTAATCGCTTGTAGCCCACCTCCTCGAACATTCGACTTACGATATTTTACTTCCGTAAAATAAACCGTGTCGCTTTTTCTAGAAATAATATCAACCTCATAAAACTTAGTCTTATAATTCCGAGCAATTATCTCATGCCCCTCGCAAATTAAATACGAAACAACAACATCCTCTCCTTTATTTCCAATCATTGTTGTATTTTTTACAACAGTCTTTTCTCGTGAAAATCCTACCATGCTCTTTATCGGCTCAAAACTCTTCCGATGCTCCGGACAAATTCCAAATTTAGAAATCACTTCTAAGTGTTTCGCTGTTCCATACCCAACATGTTTCTCAAATCCATACTCCGGAAAACGTTCAGAAATTCTCTTCATATAATCATCACGCGAAACTTTCGCAATAATTGAACTTGCCGAAACTTCCTTGATTAAATCGTCCGCCTTTACGACTGTCGAAACGTATTTTTCTAAAGCCGTACCCTTTAGAAAATTCACTTTTCCGTCAATTATTATTTGTGAAAAAGGGACGTGAAGTCGTTGAACTGACTTCACGGCCCTAGAAGTTGCAAGCCTTAAAGCCTCAGAAATCCCAATCTCATCCAACTCATTCGGAAAAACCCAACCTATGCCTGTCGCAAGCGCCTCTTTTAAAATTATCTCGTTTAATTTTTCTCGTTTCTTCGCCGACAGTTTTTTCGAATCCCTAAGCTCTAAAACCCATTCTGGCCTTTCCTCTGGTAAAATTACCGCCCCAACAACAAGCGGACCCGCTAAGGGCCCGCGTCCAACTTCATCTATTCCTAGAATCGCCATTAAGCTTCAGCTTCTTTTTCGGCTTCGTCTTTTGCTTCTGCTTCAGTCTCTTCTTTAGCTTCTTCCTTCTCTTCTTTAGTTTCTTCCGCTACTTCCTTAATTTCTTCGACCTTCTCAGTTTCTTCTTTAACTTCTTCCGCCGGAGTTTCAACTACCTCAACTTCTGCTTCTTCCTTAACCTCAGTAGCTTCCTCTTCAGGAACGGTTACATCGTTTACGGCAACTCGATCAAAATCCTTACCACGAAGACGTGCGGATTTACCAGAACGCTGACGTAGATAAGAAAGATTATTTCGACGCACTTTCGAACGCTTCGTAATTTCAATCTTCTCAACTAATGGGGAATGAATCAAATAAGATTTCTCTACTCCAACCCCAGAAGTAACTTTACGAACTACAATTCGTGCCGTATGAGACTCTTTTCGATCAACTCGAATTACAACACCCTCAAAAACCTGTAAACGGAATTTATTACCTTCTTTAATCTTTTGGGTCACGCGAACAGTATCACCCGAACGGACATCAACAACCGCCTTCTTTTTCTGCGCATCACCAATCTGTTTTAGAATTGAAAAACTCATAATTTACCTTTTATATTTAACAATTACCTGTTATTTTACCATACTTATTTCAATATTTCAAGACTTTTCTAGGAGAGTTTTCCCTATTCGCCCTTTAAAGCTAACCTAATCCTCTCCTCTGTAGATAAATTCACATCTATCTTCTCTAACGATAAAGTCGCCTCCTTTAAAGTAAACCCTAAAGCGATTAAGGCATCTAAAGCTTCATCGGACTCTTGAATCTTCCCTTTCGTCTTTACATCTGTCGCTCCATAGCGACTCGGAATTCCGACCTTATCTCGAAGATCTACAATTACTCTCTCCGCCGACTTCTTCCCAACTCCCGAAGCTTTAGAGATAAACGAAGCGTCCGCATTCGCAATCGCGTTTCTGACCTCTTCTGGTTCCGCCAAAGACAAAATCGATATCCCAGCTTTCGGTCCAATCCCTTGAACCGAAATTAAAAGCTCAAACAGTTTTTTCGCCATTAACGAAGAAAAACCATATAACTCCTCCGCATTCTCACGCACCGAATGATAAGTATAAAACTTTTTCTCCTCATTTAAACCAACCGCCTCAAAATCCGACACCGTCACCATTACTTCATATCCTACTCCATTAACATCGACGATCAGGGAATTATTAAATTTCTCCTCAATTTTCCCCACTAAATGCGCTATCATGTACCTATTTTATCACTTCTTTCTTGAATTAGAGAACTTATAATTATTATCTGGACCCTGTTTATAGAGAAAACTACAAGTAATCGCTACCGCTAATGCATCCGCGGCATCATCCGGCTTCGGTTTCTCCTTTAACCCAAGATGAATCCTCGCCATTTCCTCCATTTGTGTCTTTGTCGCTGAACCATAACCTGTCAAACATTTTTTAATCTCGTTCGGCGTATATTCATAAACCGGTAAACCATTTTGTTCTGCTACTAATAATATTACTCCTCTCGCTTCCGCCACCGCAATTCCCGTTGTAATATTTTTCGAAAAAAACAATTTCTCTACCGCTATTACTTCTGGTTTGGTTTGTTTAAAAACTTCCGTTAAAGAATCATAAAGCTCTTTTAATCTAGATGGTAAAGGCGCATCAACTTTTGTCGTTACCGCTCCATAATCAAGCGCTTTCGCTCCCGAACCGGTCATAGCCTCAATTAACCCAAATCCACAAAGCCCAATTCCTGGATCAATCCCTAATATCCTCATACAATATACTTTATTAAAGTTGTTCTTAAATCTTTCGCCGGAATTACGAATTTATCTCTAATCGTCGCCGGACCAATTGCATGCTTAAACCCTAACTTCTTCGCTTCCGCAATTCTCTGGTCCGGTCGAAACGCTGAACGAATCTCCCCGCCTAACCCAACTTCTCCAAAAACTACATATTTTTCGTCCAATTTTCTTCCCGCTACCGCCGACGCAATCGCCATACAAACCGCAAGATCGCTTGCTGAATCGTTCAATTTCATCCCCCCAACAACATTTATAAAAATATCTTTATCATTAAGTTTCAACTTCGTTCGACGTTCTAAAACCGCAATTAATAAATTAAGTCGGTTTATATCAAAACCACTCGCCGTTCTCTTCGGATACCCGAAATTCGTCTTCGTCGCTAACGCTTGTATTTCTACTAAAATCGGCCGATTTCCCTCCAACGTCGCTAAAATTATCGAGCCATCTGTGTTTGTTCGTTCCGCAAGTAAAGTCGCCGAGGGATTTTCTACTTCTCGAAGCCCCGTCTCAATCATCTCAAAAATCGCCACCTCATTCGTCGACCCAAACCGATTTTTTATCGCCCTAACTGTTTTGAATCCGCCGTATCTATCTCCTTCAAAATTTAAAACCACATCTACTAAATGCTCTAAAACTTTCGGCCCTGCTAAAGTTCCATCCTTCGTAACATGCCCAACAATAATCACCGCCGTATCCGTAGATTTCGCAGATCGAATAATCAAATTGCCTGAATTTGTAACCTGTGAAACTGTTCCCGGCGCCGAAGAAATCTCATCCATCGCCAAAGTCTGAATCGAATCAACAATAACCAAGTCAAATTCTCCCGATTCAATCGTTTTAGCAATATCATTCGCCGAAGTAGACGAGGCAAAATTTAACTTGTCCGACGTCGCTCCTAATCTTTCTGCTCGAAGCTTAACCTGTCCAGCGCTTTCCTCTCCTGAAACATATAAAACATTTCGCGTTTTTGCAACTTCCGCCGAAATTTGCATCAGTAACGTAGATTTACCAATTCCCGGTTGTCCCGCAAGCAACGAAACCGACCCAAATAAAATTCCTCCTCCGAGTACCGTATTTAAATCATTAAATTCAGTTAGAAGTCTCGCTTTACTATCCGAAGGCGTAATCGTTTTAATCTTCACAAAATCCAGCTTCTTTCCCGAAGCTCTCCCTCGCTCAATCGCCGTCTTTTTTCCAGATTCCGACTCAACAACCTGCTCAACTAAAGAATTCCAAGCCTGGCAATTCGTACATTGCCCGACCCATTTTATATAAGACGCCCCACATTGCTGACAAACAAACTGACTCTTAACTTTCATAAGAGTATTATATCATAGTCTCGGTGCTTGTCGTCCCAGTAAGGCCATCCACAACCTCGACGTCTATCCTCCTAAAACCATCCTCACATTTTTATAATCTTGGCGCTTGTTCTCTTAGGAAAACCATCTCTAAATTCGCCTCAACTTCATCAGTTTCTCCGGTCTCTTCATTTACTTTCTTTATGTCACCAAATTTATATAACGTCGGATCAAAATTTATAATCTCAGCAGGGATAATGGAATTAGCGCCAGTAGAAGCTCCATAGGTACGGTTTGCTTCAAGGTTATTAGAAATAATTGCGCCATTAACTTTAAGTTGGGTTGAATTTTTGCTATCGTTAATGTCACCTGAATCAGAACAGGTTCTAACTTTGTCATTAGCAATAATTAATGCGTCTATTCTTTCTACATTACAGTTAATATTTACATTATTTGCATAGATGACTAATTTAGGGAGTTCGTTTAGGGAATTAAATGTTCCTGAATATACCAAATCTCTACTTATCGTGATATCTTCTTCTGAGCTAGCAATTGTAATTCCGCGAGAAACTTCTCCACTAGTAATCGTAAAGCTATTATCACGATAGTAATAATATACGTTACTATTTTCTTCTCCGTCTACTTTTATTACTCTTTTGGA